>JBBITV010000022.1:0-18254 GCA_037440585.1 Chloroflexota bacterium | reverse complement strand
CGTCTACTGGAATCTGCCGACGTCGGCAGTCTACGAGGAAGTGGTCCGGCGGCGGGAGGGGATCATCGCCCACCTGGGACCGCTGGTAGTCCGGACCGGGCACCACACCGGGCGTTCGCCCAACGACAAGTTTATCGTGCGTGAACCGTCCAGCGAAAGCAGAATCTGGTGGGGCAGTGTCAACCGCCCGTTTGAACCCGAGAAATTCGACCGCCTGTACCATCGCATGTTGGCTTACTTCCAGGGCCGCGACCTGTTCGTCCAGGACTGCTTCGCTGGTGCCGACCCTGGGTTTCAAATCCCTATCCGCATCGTCACCTCGACCGCCTGGCATAGTCTGTTTGCACGGAACATGTTCATCCGGCCTCGGCCGGAGCAGCTCGAGAACCACATCCCGCGTTTCACCGTGATCAATTCGCCCGGGTTCCACGCCGTGCCAGAGCTCGACGGCACCCGGTCGGAGGTGTTCATCGTCGTCAATTTCGGCCTTGGACTGGTTCTCATCGGCGGTACCAGCTACGCGGGCGAGATCAAGAAATCGGTCTTCACTTTCCTGAACTACATCCTACCGCAGCAAGATGTTCTCTCCATGCACTGCTCGGCTAACGTGGGCAGCCAGGGTGACGTGGCGCTGTTCTTCGGCCTGTCGGGCACCGGCAAGACATCCCTCTCTGCTGATCCGGAGCGCGCTCTGGTTGGCGATGACGAACATGGCTGGAACGATCGCGGCATCTTCAATTTCGAGGGTGGGTGCTACGCCAAGGTCATCCGGCTTTCGCCTACAGCGGAGCCGGACATCTATGCAACGACCCGCCGGTTCGGGACGATTCTGGAGAATGTAGCGATTGACAGCCGGACGCGCCGGATCGACCTCGA
Organism: Chloroflexota bacterium; assembly: GCA_037440585.1. Classification (GTDB taxonomy): domain Bacteria; phylum Chloroflexota; class Anaerolineae; order Epilineales; family JBBITV01; genus JBBITV01. Next base: position 17,378 of record JBBITV010000022.1, on the reverse strand, counting down.
CGATGATTCGCTTACGGAAAACACACGCGCCGGATACCCGATCAACTATAATTCCAACATCGTCAAGTCCGGGATGGCGGGCCACCCGCAAAACATCGTCTTCCTGACCGCCGACGCCTTTGGGGTAATGCCGCCCATCGCCCGACTCACGCCTGAACAGGCGATGTATTATTTTCTCTCGGGCTACACGGCCAGGGTGGCCGGTACTGAAAAGGGCGTGACCGAGCCCAGCGCCACTTTCAGCACCTGCTTTGGTGCGCCATTCCTGCCATTGCACCCCAGTGTGTACGCCCGTCTACTGGGGGACAAGATCGCAAAGCACCGGGCGACGGTGTGGTTAGTCAATACCGGCTGGACCGGCGGACCGTATGGCGTTGGTTACCGCATGCCCATCGCCCACACCCGGGCGATGCTGCGCGCTGCCCTCAGCGGCGATCTGGATCAAGTGCCCGCCGAACCCGACCCGATTTTCGGAGTGCTTGTGCCCGCCACTTGCCCGGACGTGCCCCAGGCAGTGCTGCATCCCCGCAACACCTGGGCGGACAAAACTGCTTACGATGAGCAAGCGCGCAAGCTCGCAGCAATGTTTGTGAAGAATTTTGAGCAGTTTGTGGGAGATGTGTCGGCTGAGGTACGGGCGGCGGGTCCCAGGACGTGATACGTGATGCGTGATGCGTAATGCGTAAGGATGTCCACAGAGCGGAGAATCTCACATGGACAGAACCACATGGCTAAATAATTCATTACACATCACGCATTACGCTTTACGCAGTTTATCCTAAGCTCCAGGAGTAAAAAACCATGTCCCGCTTACACAACTCATTCGGTGCGCGCGATACGTTTGAGACGGGTTACGGCCCGGCTTACCTGTATCGCCTGGACCATCTCGAAAAGACGGGCGTGGGCAAGAACATCGCCCGTCTGCCTTTTTCCATCAAGGTGCTCCTCGAAGCCGTGCTACGCCAGTGTGACGGCTACCTGGTCACCGAAGACGATGTGAGGCGGCTGGCGAACTGGAACGCGCCAGCCCCGGAGCCGGTTGAATTGCCGTTCAAGCCGGCCCGCGTCGTCATGCAGGATTTTACGGGCGTGCCCTGTGTGGTAGACCTGGCGGCCATGCGTGATGCCGTCAAGCGCCTGGGCGGCGACCCTAAGAAAATCAACCCGCTCATCCCGGTTGATTTAGTCATCGACCACTCGCTCCAGGTCGACTTCTTTGGTTCACCTGACGCCCTGCAGCGCAATGCCGAGATCGAATTCGAGCGCAACCGCGAGCGCTACGAGTTTCTGCGCTGGGGCGCGCAAGCGTTCGACAACCTGCGTGTCGTCCCACCGTCCACCGGTATCATCCACCAGGTCAACCTGGAATACCTGGCCCAAGGCGTCCTCTTCCGGCCTGAAGACGGCGGCCAGGTCGCCCTGCCCGACACCCTGGTCGGCACCGACTCGCACACGACGATGATCAACGGCCTGGGCGTCGTCGGTTGGGGCGTGGGCGGCATCGAGGCCGAGGCGGTGATGCTGGGCCAGCCGCTGTACATGGTTACCCCGCAAGTCATCGGCTTCAAGCTCTACGGCCAGTTGCGCGAAGGTGTCACCGCGACCGACCTGACCCTGACTGTGACTCAGATGCTGCGCAAGAAGGGCGTCGTGGACAAGTTTGTCGAGTTCTACGGCCCCGGCCTGAGCCAGATGAGCCTGCCCGACCGGGCGACTATTGCCAACATGGCGCCTGAGTACGGCGCGACAATGGGCTTCTTCCCGGTCGATGACGAGACCCTGCGCTTCCTGCGCCACACCGGTCGCGGCAAGTCAGCCGACATTCTCGAGCGCTACGCCAAAACCCAGGGCCTCTTCCGCACCGACGGTATGCCCGATCCGGTCTTCACCGACACGCTGGAGCTGAACATGGCCGAGGTGGAGCCGAGCCTGGCCGGGCCGAAGCGCCCGCAAGATCGTGTCCGCATGGTGGATCTCAAACAAAACTTCCGGCAAGCGCTGATCGCGCCGGTCAAAGAGCGCGGCTACGGCATGGCCGAAGCCGAGTTGGGCCAGACTGCCACGCTGAGCACAAACGGCAGCACGATCACGATGGGCCACGGCGCAGTCGTCATCGCGGCCATCACCTCGTGTACCAACACCAGCAACCCCTCGGTGCTGATTGGCGCTGGTCTGCTGGCGAAGAAAGCGGTTGAGCGCGGCCTGAAGGTCAAGCCCTACGTCAAGACCAGTCTGGCGCCGGGCTCCAAGGCGGTGACTGCTTATCTGAAGGAAGCTGGCCTGATGGACGACCTGGAGGCGCTCGGCTTCCATCTCGTCGGCTATGGCTGCACCACCTGCATCGGCAACAGCGGCCCATTGCCGGACGCCGTCGCTAAAGCCGTCACCGACGGCAAGTTGGTCGCCTCGGCTGTGATCTCCGGCAATCGCAACTTTGAGGGGCGCGTCCACCCGCTGGTGAAGGCCAACTACCTGGCCTCGCCCATGCTCGTCGTCGCCTACGCCCTGGCCGGCACGGTGGACATCGATCTGAGCACCGAGCCCATCGGCACCGACCGCAACGGCCGGCCAGTCTATCTGCGCGACATCTGGCCGAGTCAGAAAGAAATCGCCGATACGCTGGCCGTTGCCATCAAGCCGGAAATGTTCACCGAAACCTACGCCAACGTCTTCGACGGCAACCCGATGTGGAACGCCATCCCGGTCAGCGGCGGCGAGCTGTATTCGTGGGACCCGGATTCGACGTACATCCAGAACCCGCCCTTCTTCCAGAACCTGCAATTGGAGCCGGAGCCGCTGCGTGACATCGAGGATGGTCGCGCGCTGGTCGTCCTGGGCGACAGTGTCACCACCGACCACATCTCGCCGGCCGGCGACATCCCTGAGACAAGCCCCGCCGGGCGTTACCTGATCGCCCACGGTGTGCAGAAGAAGGATTTCAACCAATACGGCACCCGGCGCGGCAACGACCGCATTATGACGCGCGGTACCTTCGCCAACGTTCGCCTGAAGAACCTGCTGGTGCCCGGTGTAGAAGGCGGCGTCACCGTGCACCTGCCCGATGGCCAGCAAATGCCCATCTTCGATGCCGCCGAGCAGTACAAGGCCGAGCACACGCCGCTGGTGGTCGTCGCCGGCAAGGAATACGGTACCGGCTCCAGCCGTGACTGGGCGGCCAAGGGCACGCTGCTACTGGGCATCAAGGCTGTCCTGGCCGAGAGTTTCGAGCGCATCCACCGCGCCAACCTGGTCGGCATGGGCGTGTTGCCGCTACAGTTCAAGCCCGGCCAGAATGCCGAGACCCTGGGCCTGACCGGCCGCGAAACCTTTACCATCGAAGGGCTCAGCGACGGACTCCAGCCACGGCAAGATGTGACGGTTAAGGCGGAGCGGCCAGATGGCACGGTGGTCACCTTCACCGTCACCGCCCGCCTGGATACGCCGGTGGACGTGGATTACTACAAGAACGGCGGGATTCTGCCGACGGTGTTAAGGGGGTTAATGAAGTAGGCCTCACCCCCCCGCCCTATGTGCGTCAACTTAAGCTCCCTCTCCCTCTGGGAGAGGGTTGGGGTGAGGGCCGAGGGTGCAGTTAAGGCCGCCAGACCCTCACCCTGGCCCTCTCCCAAAGGGAGAGGGAATCTGCCTGAGGCTTAAGTTGACGCATATGCCCCCGGCCCCTTCTCCTCGGCAGGGCATGGAGCGAACTCCACACACCGCGCCCCGCACTCCTAAGGGGCGTGGGGGTGGCCGTGTTGGATTCGCTGCCACCCCCACAGAGGAGAGGGGGAGTCAGATGACGGGTGCGAACTCCGCACACTTCCAGGGAGGGTAGACTATGTCCCGTTTGCCTCAGACTTTCGAACTCGTCCTGACCGGCGGCCCAGCCGCCCACCAGTTCATCGCGTATGTACCTGATGGCAGCGGCGGCCGCGCCGCCGAGCACACCTTCGAGTGGCGGGTAGACTCGACCGCCCTGGCGCTGGACCTGGGCGCGCTGGCCCGCGCCGCCATCTCCGGCCAGCTGCCCGAGAACGACCTGCACTGCACCTTCGGGCAGCGCCTCTTTGAGACCGTCTTCGCCGGGGCCGTGGGCGAGCTGTGGTAGGCGCGGCTGGCCGAGTTGCGCCCGCGCCGCCAGCCCCTGCGCCTGGTCCTCCGGCCCGATCCCGCCACCGCGCGGCCCCTGCTCAACCTGCCCTGGGAGTATCTCCACGACGGCCACGATTTCCTGGCCCTCAACTGGCGCACCCCCCTCGCCCGCCTGCCGTGGGGCCTGCCGGCCGGGCCGCTGCCGCTCCTGGCCGAGCCGCTGCGCCTGCTGGTACTCATCGCCGCGCCGCTGAGCCTCAGCCAGGACAGGTGCTCAACACCGCGCGCGAGGAAGACCTGGTGCTGGGCGCTCTGGCCGCCGCGCGCCGCGCCGGGCGCGTCGAAGTGGAATTCACCCCCAACGGCGCCCCCGACACCCTCGAAACGGCCCTGCGCGAGTTCGATCCCCACGTGCTGCACTTCGTCGGCCACGGCGTGTTCGTGAGCGCCCTGGACAGCGGCCTCTTGCTCATGGAAACGCCCGACGGCCGTAAGCGCGACGTGCCCAACCCCGAATTCGCCCGGCTCATCGAGCGGCAGGCGCGCTCGCTGCGGCTGGTCTTCCTCTCCGCCTGCCAGTCCGCCGTAGCGCCGCGCAACGAAGGCTACGCCGACCTGGCCCCGCGCTTGCTGGCGGCCGGGATACCGGCGGTGGTCGCCATGTAATTCAGCGTGCTCAACCGCTCGGCCATGGAATTCGGTAGCGCCTTCTACAAGGGCCTGGCCGACGGCGAACCAATTGACGCGGCGCTGGTCGAGGCGCGCGGCAAGCTGGCGTACGAAGGTCTGAACACGGTAGACTTTGCCACCCCCGTGCTCTTCCTGGCCGACCCCGGCTGCCTGCGCATGGACCAGGCCGCCTTCCGCCCGGCCCCCCCCCCCCCCCCCCCGGGCCGGCCCCCCCGCCGCCCCCCCCCCCCCGGCCGGGGGGGGCGGGGCCGCGGTGGCCCCGGGACGCCCCCCCGGGGGCCCCACCCGGGGCCCGCCCGCCCGCGCCCCTGGACCTGACCGGCGTCACCCCGGCCCAGCACTTCGTCGGGCGCAGTGCCGAATTGCGCACCTTACAGACCCACCTGGACCCAGACCGGGGCCCCCGGCGCGCCGCCGTGATTCACGGCCTGGGCGGCATGGGCAAGACCGTGCTGGCCGCCCGCCTGGCCCCGCGTCTCGACGGCGTCAAAGCCATCCGCATGACCCCGACGACCACCGCCCAGGGCGTGCTCGACCTGCTGGGCGCATTTCTCTCCGTCGCCAACGCCCGGCTGAACCAGCCGCTGATCCCGCAATTCGCGCAGCTTAGAAACGAGCCGTTGCCCCTGGAGACCAAAGCGACGGCGTTGATCGAACTCCTGCGCACCCTGCGCCTGCTCCTGATCTTCGACAACTACGAGGACGTGCTGCCCGAAGGCCAGGTGGTCAGCCGTGTTGGACATGTAGATGGCATCTTGTCCAACTTGTCCTATGATCCCGACCTGCCCAAGCTCATCGCCCTGCTCGTCGAAGGCGTGCCCGGCCCGAGCCGCCTGCTGTTCACCAGCCGGGTGGACTTCCACCCGCTGGAACCGGGCCGTCTGTCCGGCGCTATCGGCCACCTGGACCTGGGCGAAATGCAGTTCCGCGACGCCGTCTACCTGATGGAAACCCTGCCGCCCCTCGACCGCCTGCCCGTCGCCGTCCTGCCCGAAGTCCGGCCGGACCTCTCCCCCGGCCCCTCTGGTTCCCCCGGCCCCCCTGGCCCCCCAAATTTGGGGGGAACGGGGGGCAGAGCGGGACCGGGGGAGACTGACTCCCCCGGCCCCCCTGGCCCCCCAAATTTGGGGGGAACGGGGGGCGGAGAGGGGCCGGGGGAGAGGGCTTTGAGCCTGCGCGACCTCTACACCCGCCTGGGTGGCCACCCCTACACCCTGGCCCTGTTTGCCGAACACGCCCGCCGCTCCTCGCCCGATGCCGTCCTGGCCGACCTGGCCGGGGTGCACCAGGAACTCCTGGACTTCACCCTGCTGGACCGGGCCGCCGGCAAGCTACCGGACCGGGCGCGGGCCCTGCTGCACCGCGCAGCCATTTACGAGGAGCCGGTGCCCGTGGAGGGCCTGGCCTTCCTCCTGGGCGACGACCAGGACGCCATGCCCCCGGTGGAGGCCGAAGTGCAGGCCCTGCTGGGTTGGGGCCTGCTGGCCCGCCCGCCCGGCAGCGCCGAGTACGCCGTCCACACTCTGGTGCGCGACTGGGCGCGCCCGGCGCTGGGTGCCGAAGAGAAACTGGCTTTGCTGCGCCGCGCCGCCCGGTTCTGGCTGGGCACCAGGCGCGATTCCCGCGACCTGGGTGACTACCTGCGCGCCCGCCACTACCTGTTCCAGGCCGGGGACTACGAGCAGGCGGATGACATTGTGCAGTTCGCCTGGGACTATCTCTTGCGCTGGGGCCAGATCGAGCTGCTGCTGCGGCTGCTGTCGGAGAGCGTGCGCACACTGAGTGGAAACAGCCGGGCAGTGGCGCTGGGCAACCTGGCAACAGTCTATCAAGGTTTGGGCGAGTACACAGCCGCACGCAAAACCTATGAACAGGTGTTGGCAGAATTTCAGGCTAGTGGCGCGCCGCACCAGGTTGCAGCAGTCCTGCACCAGTTGGGCACCCTGCATCAGGATCAGGGGGAGTACGGGCGGGCGCGCGAGCGCTACGAGCGGTCCCTGGCGATTGCCGAAGAACTGGGCGACCGGGCCGGGGTGGCCATCAGTCTGGCCCAGATGGGGCTGCTCTTCGAGGCAGAAGACGAATTTGCGCCGGCCGTAGCTGTGCTGGCGCAGGCGCTGGCGCTCTTTGAGCAACTGGGCGCGCCGGAACGCGACCAGGCTCGCCGCGTCCTGACCCGTCTGCGGGAGAAGATGGGGGCGCGGGCGTTTGAGGCGGCTCTCGCCCAGGCCGGGACCCTCACCCCAGCCCTCTCCCAGAGGGAGAGGGAGCCGGAGGTGGGAAGGGTGCCGGAGGCGGGAGAGGCGACTGAGAGCCAGGGATTGATGCTTGAGCAGGCGGTGCAGGTGGTGGTCCAGAATACCATCGCGGTGCTCACGCAGGTGCCGGAGAAGAGGGCGGAGTGGTGGCGCGCGCTGGGGCAGTTGCAGGGGCAGGTGAGGGCGCAGGGGTTGGCGGAGTTGGCCGTCTTCCTCGGCCTGCTGCGGCGCCTGGTGGAAGGGGCGCGGCCGGAGGGGCTGGCGCGTGAGGTGCCGGAGGCGTTTCGGGAGGCGTGGGAGCAGGTGGTGCGGGGGACCTCATAACCGCGGATGCGCAGGAAGACGCGGATCAGTCGTTTTGCAGATTTTACGGAATTGCGGCGGGGAGCTGTCAACGGGTTCAGAGAGCGGATTTAACACATATCTCAAAAGTGATACCCGGGACGCGGTATCGCTGGGCAACACTACAACGGATTAGAGGATGGAGCGGATTTCAAGGTCTGAACTATCCGTTATTTCCTCTAATCCGTTGTAGTGTTCGCGAAGCCGGAATTACTTTTGGGATACGTGATTTAACCGATTCAGGCTCAGATAGGCGGAAGAAATCTCACCGGTTGGGTGATTATCCGTTCAATCCGTTCCAGAAATCCGTTGACGGTTTCCCCTTCAGAATCTCCACTGGCGGATGAAGAGTACGTAAATCCGCGTCTTCCTGCAAATCCGCGGTTATCAACCCACCGCGATTACGGACACGGAGGACCAACATGGCCGATCAAGACCAGGTCAGGAAAATCAAGTGCCCCTATTGCGGCTGGATTCGGAGCATCCCCGTCGGTGTGATCGAGGACGAGAGCATGGCCAGTGTGGTGCGCGGGCCGGCTGAGGCGCTCCAGGGTGCCATCGAGAAGATCAGGGCGCTCCTGGCGGACGCGCAACTGGAGGAGGCCAACGCCTGGCTTGACATGCCGGCTTGTCCAAATCCGGATTGCGGTAAAGTCTATCGCTACAACGCGCGTACCGGGGAGGTTCGCCCATGAGCGCGCCGCCCCCCACCCCTGAGCCACCCGATCCATTGGCGGTGGAGACGCGCGCGTTCTGGCGCGAGGTGGGCAAGACCCTGGTCCGCGAGTCTATCGGCACAATTGACGAGACGGCCAAGCAGATCATCGGCGTGGCGGGCGTCCTGGAAGGGCTGTACGTCAACGCTATCACCTTCAGCGACTTGCGGGGGAAGGTGAGCGGTGGCTGGCCGCAGGTGGTCTACCTGGCGCCGATGGTGCTGCTCCTGGTCAGCCTGAGCGCCGCGCTCCTGGTCTTCTTTCCTGGCCGTTACCCGCTCAACCTCCACTCGTCGGAGGCCAGCCAGCTCGTCTACGAGCGCGTCGTGACCCGGAAATTGCGCCTGATGAGGATCGCCTCCGCCGGCCTGGTGCTGGGCGTGGCGGCTGTGTTTCTGGCGGTGTGGACGTACTTGTGGGGATAGCTATTTGCCCCAACCCACACTTTGCGCTATACTCACTCCCATGGACGAGAATCGCCGCCGCCAACGCCCCTATTTCATCTGGGACTACGACCTCACCGAGGCCGAAGTCCGCGCCATTCTGCGGAGCGAGGACCCCTACGAGAAGGCCTGGCTCATCACCCGCATCCTGGAGGCGGCCCACTTTGAAGACATCTGGAACTACCTGACCATCCAGGACATCCGCGACAATTTCCCCTACCTGCGATTCCGTTTCAGGGACATCCGCGACCTGTGGGCAATGGCACTGGAGCTATGGTCCCGGCCAGAGGAGCAGGCGCGAGTGCGCGAAGAGCCGGCAGGCTATGCAATCGAGCGGACACCGCAACTGATGCCGGGCATCCTGACGCCGCTGCAGTTCGAGGTGCTGAGACGCTTCTTTGCAGGTGACGTCAGTAAGCAGTTCTTCCTCACTGGTGGTACTGCTCTCGCGGCGTTCTATCTGCACCATCGCCTCAGCGATGACCTTGATCTGTTTACACTTGACAAAGCTATGCTCGATCTGGGTGCAGAGACGGCGGTTCAGATCGGCGCGGAACTTAACTATCCAGCAACGGTCACGATTAACGAGTTTTGGTATAAACGTATCGACATACGCCCGCCGGAAGCGCCGCCGCTCAAGATAGACATGGTACGCGACATTGACATCCAATTCGGCACTCACCAGGTCTGCGAAGGAATCATTGTGGATTCCATGCTCAACATCGCCGTCAACAAAATCACCGCCATCTTCGGGCGGGCCGCGATGAAAGACCTGATCGACTTGTATTTTCTCTTGCAGATGGGCTACAGCCTGCCCGCCCTGTTCGAGCTAGCCAAAGAGAAAGATCGCGGCTTCACCCTGTTCTACTTTGCGGGGATGTTGCGCCACGCCATCAAGCCGGGGCCGTTGCCGGTGATGCTCAAGCCGTTGAACGTCGATGAGATGCTAGAGTTCTACCGGCAACTGGTTGACAGGTTGTTACGTGAGACGAAACCGGAGGTGTAGTTCGGCCGAACACATCGAATAGTGCAGATTTGGACCATTTTTGGACCGAGTTACGACCCGCCGGGGCTGCGCATTTGGTATAATTCAGGCGTTCCTCAGTCGGAAATCCTGCCCGAGCGTAAATCACCTGCAAGGTCCATCCAAGGAGGGGCACATGAGACGGCGACTCTTCGTTTTCCTCGCGTCCCTGCTCGTGTCAGGCGCAGCCATGCTCGTCGCGGCGCACAACAGGACTGGCTCGCAGGTTCTTGCAAGTTCCCTGGCTTATGATCGTATCTCGTATCAACCGGCCGGTGCGCAGGCACCTGTGGGTGCCGTCTCCGTATCACCCTCGTCCGAGGTTACGGTCCTCATCACTACTCAGGGGCTCCAGCCAGCCTCCGTCACAATCCGGGCGGGTGACGCGGTCGCCTGGGTCAATCAAACCGACGCCACCCAGCGCCTGGTCAGTGGCCTGCCCTACCGGACTTACCTGCCGCTGGTGCTACGTCAAACTGGGAGCAGCGGCCCGGCGCGTGGAGCCAGCGCCCTCGCCCCGGACGCTACCGTACTCTCAGATTGGGGTGCGGAGATCGCCCCAGGTGGCACATACACGCATACCTTCACTCAGGCTGGCGACTACCCCTATTTCATCGCCGGCCACCCCGACTGGACGGGTTGGGTAATCGTGCAACCTGTAGCGGAAACGCCGACCCCCACACCCACGCTGACCCACACGCCGCCGTTGGCAACAATAACGCCTACTCCTACACCCAGTGCCACCCCGACGCCCACGGCCACACCGCTCAGCTACGGCTTCACCGACCGCATCTGGACCGAGCTTACCGAGGCCGACTGCCGTGCCTGCCACGGTCCCAAACCCGCCGACCGGCACCAAGTCCAGCTTCTCGCCACCAACCCGCCGCCCCTCACCGGCGTCGCCAACTGCCACGAGAACCATACGGTCCAGACCGCCTGCCTGGTCTGCCACAGTCCCCTCAGTATCAGCCGGTCCGTCAAGGCCTCGCACCATGAACGCTCGACGGCGGTCACCGGCCGTTGTACCGACTGCCACTATCCCACCCTAATCGGCAACTTGGGACCCCAGGTGGTGAAGACCCCGCCGGCCCGCCCGCGTCCAACGGACTGCCGCACCTGTCACACGACGCCCAACCGCGACCTGCACCACAACACGGTGCCCAGCGTGCTCATCACGTGTAGCAACTGCCATGAATCGGACAACCTGGGGTTCACCATCATTGGCTGCGAGCGTTGCCACACCCCCGACACCTTGCACAACCTGCCGCCGCACAATCAGGCTGCGGCTTGCGCCGGATGTCATGGCGAGACGCCGGGCAGCCTGCCCACCGTCGGCCCGCTGCCGCCAGCGCTCCATGCCATAGAGCCCAGCTCCGGCATGACCAACACCCGGGTCAGCCTCATCGGCGAGAACTACGGCGAGGCGCAGAACGGCTCGGTCACCTTCGACAGCGTGACTGGCGCCGTGACGCTGTGGAGCAGTTCCCGGATCAGCGCCACCGTCCCGGTCACCCTATCCAGAGGCAACTACCTGGTCGCCGTGAACCAGGCGCAGCGGGGCGCCAGCGACCGGCGCAACTTCTCCGTCACGCGCGACTCGTCCGACAACCCGGTGTACCAGAAGCTGGCCTGCGCCAACTGCCACAATCTGAGTGGCGTCTTTGTCCACGGTTTCGCCAGCCCGGATTTCAAAGCGTGCGCCGGCTGCCACGAGCTGCACCTCGAGGCCCCCGGCGGCCCCGACTGTCTGCGATGCCACGACATCGGCGGCACTGCCCCCAAACACATCGATGCCTCGGCCTTCGGTCGGGGTATCCATGCCCGGCTGAACGCCACCGCCGCTAACACGACGACCAATGCCCTGAACGCCGCCTGCTGGGCCTGCCACGGCGACGGCACCCAACCAGGCAAGGCCCACCCGTCACAATACAAGACCCCCAAGGATTGCACCGGCTGCCACGTGGGGACGCCGCAATTTGGCGCGCCCGTCGTCTCCGAGCACTTCAAGAACGGCGCCGAGCTCAAAGCGGCGGCGGGCGCCAGCACCAATACTCTGTCCTGCATCACCTGCCACGAGCAAGTCACCGGCATGGTGCTGGCCAACGCCGACCCGGACGCCGGCTCCTTCGACGCCGATGGCTCCGGCAGCTTTGGCGGCGCCAATTCGCCCTATCACTACGGCAAGGCGCGCACTGATCTCGTCTCCGGCAACGTGGTCCAGTGTACTTACTGCCACCAGGATCCGGCCAACGCCTCGGGTTTCAACGGTGTTTTCTCGAACACCCTGAACATCAACGTCGAGCGCCATCCTCGCGAGACCGCGCCGGTCGCCCTGACCTGCACGGTTTGCCACAAGAGCGGGCGCATGCACGCCGCCGGTCTCGAGAAGCCGGTGGCGAACAGTGGCTTTTGCCAGACCTGCCATGCGCCGAGGGCTGAGCACAACGGCCGGGTTGCCTGTATCCAGTGTCACACGACGAACGGCAACACGCCGCGGGAGATTCACGGTATCCGGTTCATCCAGGCCGATGGGACGTGGCGGCCCACGCGGACCGCAGCGGCGAACTGTGAGACGTGTCACCAGACTGGCCTGACGGTGGACGGATTCGCCGCCGCGCCCAAAGTTCCCGACCCGGTCAAGCACTCGTCTGACCGAGGTGGGCAGAAGTGGGGGAACTACTGGAGTGACGACGCAGGCGCCTGTGCTTATTGTCATGGCGACACGCGCCACCAGGCGGCGGCCCTGGGCAGGGTCGAGCAAGTTCGGGCAGGGCGCGCCCTGAAAGCGCCGCTGGCATCCAGCACCTGGTGCAACGCGTGCCACGTGCCCGGCGGGGAGGGCTATGCCAACCTGGGCGCGGCCTTCGGGACGCTGCTGCCACCCGGCATCCTGGCGGGTCAGGCCAACTACCCGGTCACCCCCGCCTTCGACCATACGCGCTTTGTGAGCACGACCAGCACGGTCGACGTGTGTGGCGGCTGCCACATCCTGGCCGGAACGACCGACCAGGTTGTGCACAACGTCAACCCTGGCCTGGCTGGCGGCGCTGATTGCGTCGCCTGTCACAACCTGGATGGCATCGCCCCCAAGCACGTCGACGTCAGCGTCCTTGAGCAGAGCATCCACCGCGGCTTGAATGCCGGTGCCGCGAACTCGACCAGCGCCGCGTTGAACAGCGCCTGCTGGGCCTGCCACGGCGACGGGACCCAACCGGCCAGCGGCCACCCGGTCGAGTACAAGCAGCCCAAAGTCTGCGCCGACTGCCACGTGGGGACGCCGCAATTTGGCGCGCCCGTCGTCTCCGAGCACTTCAAGAACGGCGCCGAGCTCAAAGCGGCGGCGGGCGCCAGCACCAATACTCTGTCCTGCATCACCTGCCACGAGCAAGTCACCGGCATGGTGCTGGCCAACGCCGACCCGGACGCCGGCTCCTTCGACGCCGATGGCTCCGGTAGCTTTGGCGGCGCCAGGTCGCCCTATCACTACGGCAAGCTACCTGACAGCCTGACGCCCGACAACCCGGCCTACTGCGAATTCTGCCACCAGGACCCGACTAACGCATCCGGTTTCAATGGCGTCTTCTCGAACACCCTCAATATCTATGTCGAGCGACATCCCCGCGAGCCCGGTTACGCCTGCATCAGTTGCCACAACCTGGGCCGCATCCACGACGCCAGCCTGGAGAAGCCCATCGCCAATACCGCCTTCTGCCAGACTTGCCACCCGGACAGGGCCCAGCACAACGGCGCCATCGCCTGCATTCAGTGTCACACGAGGAACGGCAATATGCCGCGCGACATCCACGGCATCCGGTTCATCCAGACGGACGGCACCTGGCAGCCCACGCGCACCAACGCCGCCAATTGTGAGACCTGCCACCAGGGCACCGGGCTGACCACGGGCGGCTTCGGCACCGCCCCCAAGATCCCCGACCCGGTCCGGCATTCCGCTGACCGGGGCGGGCAGAAGTGGGGGAACTACTGGATCAGCGATGCAGGGGCGTGTGCCTACTGTCACGGCGATTCCCGCCACCAGGAAGCAGCCCTGGGCAAAGTCGAACAGGTCCGCGCAGGGCGCGCTCTGCAAGCGCCGCTGGCGTCCAGCACCTGGTGCAACGCCTGCCACGTCCCGGGTGCTGATGGCTACGCCAACCTGAGCACCACCTACTCACCAGTGCCGCCCGGCATCCTGGCCGGCCAGGCCAATTACCCGACCACCGGCTCGCCCTACGACCACACCGGCCTCGCTGGGCCCACCACTACTGCCGACGTCTGCGCCAGTTGCCACAGCGCGGGCAGCCAGACCACGACCGACCAGTACGCTCACAACTTGCCCCCCGGCCAGGCCGGCGGCCCGGACTGCGTCGCCTGTCACAATCTGGGCGGCGGTGCGCCCAAGCACGTCGACGTCGCCGTCCTCCAGACCAGCCCGCACGCCAATATCAACTCTGGTGCGGCCAACACCACCCCGAATCCGGTGAACAAAGCCTGCTGGGCCTGCCACGGCGATGGCACGCAACCTCCCAGCGACCACCCGGCCCAGTACAAGTCGCCTAAGATCTGCGAGGACTGCCACACCGGTGCCGGCGCCTACGGTGCCCCCAGGCCCGCCGAGCACCACTACGCCGGCCAGGATCTCAAAACCACCACCACCATCCCCGGCAGCGCCGACAAGCCCATCAGCGAATCGTGCCTGACCTGCCACAAGTCGTCCAACGGCATGACCTTGACCAACGCTGACCTCGACACCGGCTCCTTCGACGCCGACGGCGACGCCGTCAACGGCGGCACGACCTCGGTCGAGCACTACACCAAAGACCCCACCAACACCAGCACCATCCCCTACACCCACAACGTCATCAACTCGACCGATTGCCGCTACTGCCACGCCAACGCGGCCAACGGCGCCGCCTGGGGCAACGCCCCACAACTGTCTAACATTGACCATCAGACCACCTGGACCAACAATGACTGCTACGGTTGCCACGGCAACGTGGCCAACACCGACCTGCACGATGCCACCCTCATCAAGCCACCGGCCACGGACTGCCTGAGCTGCCACAGCCAGCCCATCGGGGCACGCCGCCAGATCGCCGGCACCGGCGGCGACTTCTCACGGCCCTATCACCACGTGACCACCAGCGTCACTAACGCCGACTGCCAGCTCTGCCACGACACCTCGGCCCACAGCCAGGGCACGGTGCGCCTGAAGAACGTGGACACCGGGGCCAGCATCGCCTACAGCGACGCCAACTCCGCCGAGCCTTTTTGCCTGGCCTGCCACGACGCCAACGGCGCCAACGGCGACACCACGCCATTCTCCGACAACGTGGCGGTCCCGAACACTGACCAGACCGGCGCTTGGGCGGCCTCGGCCCACAACGTCTATGGCGGCCTGGCCTGCTTCAACTGCCACGGCAACGGCCACGGCGCCCAGAACCCGAAGCTCCTGGCCCCCTACGACCAGACCCTGAGCCAGGCCGACCGGCAAGAGGGCTTCTGCTACCGCTGCCACAGCGCCACCGGCCCGGCTCTGGTCAACATCCAGGGTGAGTTTGGCCGGACCCACGTCCACAACGTCGATGGCGCCAACGGCTCGCAGCTGGAGTGTAACAACTGCCACAACGTCCACAAGAGCACGCTCATTATCCCGCTGGTCGATCCCGACAACACCAACACGCTGTGGACGGCCGGCGACCGCGACTTCTGCCTGAAGTGCCACGACGGCGCACCACCTGCAGGCGTGGTCTTCCCGGCCACTTTCAACGGCTTCGGCTATAACAAGACAAAGTATCTTAACAGCCCGCATGATACGGCCTTGGCTGGCCGCTACGAGTGCCAGGCCTGCCATGAGCGCCACGGCTCGGCCAACGTCTCGATCCTCAAGTCGATGTACAACAAGACCGACAACCTGGCCTACGTGACCGGCAACTACGCCCTGTGCTGGCGCTGTCATGTTGAGTCGGCAGTCACCACAAGCAGGAACGCGTTCGAAGACCTGCACGTCCGGCACGTCCTGCGCGAGGACTCACCGTGCATCACCTGCCACGACGCCCACGGGCCGTACGAGGTGGTCACCCTGCCGCTAGCTGAGGACTTGAACGACTTCAGCTATGCCCTGTCTCACTTCCAGTTCTCGCTCATTGACCGCACGCTGAGCACCGCGTTCTGGCTGTCCAGCAGCACGACCGGCAACTGCTACTTGAGCTGCCACCGTAAGAACCACCGCGGCCGCGGGTCGAACTACTCCCGCACGCCCATCAATACCCTGATCGGGTCGACACCAACACCGACAGCCACCTCGACGCGGCGGCCCACTGCGTCGCCGACGCCAACCACGCCTGCGTCGCCGACGCCGACGAGCACCAACTCGCCGACGCCTGGTTCTTCACCCACGCCGACCAACACCGGGACGCCGACCAGCACGCCAGCTGCCACCAAAACGCCTACGCCCACGGCGACGGCGACGCGCACGCCCACTCCGACACAGACTCCGACCCCGTCGGTGACAAGTGTCACACTCATGGCGACGCAGGATGCGTGGATCGACCAGGACGACCCGGACGACAACGCCGGCTCAGATACCACCTTGCGTGTCCGGCCGGACAAGGATAGAGAGCGCCGGATCTTGATCCAATTCAATCTCAGCCCCATCCCATCCACCACCACTGTTTCACGGGCGACTCTCTACCTGAACGAACAGAACAGGAAGAGCCAGCAGATCATCTACATCCACCGGGTCACACAGCCGTGGACCGAGTCGGACGTGACTTGGAAACAGCACACTTCGAGCACCATGTGGGAGAATCCGGGTGGTGACTACTACGCCTCCGCCTACGCGAGCTTCACCCCTGACGCGACCGGCCAACGCGCGATTGACGTCATTTCGCTGGCGCAATACTGGGTAACCAATCCCAGTTCCAACTTCGGCATGTTGCTCCGGTCCACCGGCAGCGGCGGCGAGGTCCGGTTCTCCAGCCGCGAGGACAGTGCTCCCGGCAACCGGCCTACGCTGGTTGTGGAGTACACGCCCAGAGGCGGTGTGGTTGCCACCCCTGGCGAGGATATAGCCGGGGACATCTCCCTCGAGCCAGCAGCCCGGCTCTTCGGCCTGGACATCTACGTGCTGCTCCGGCAGGCGCTGACCAACCCAACCCGGCACCCGCCGCAAGCTTCCTCCACGAGGAGTTACTTCTTTGGGTTTGCGTAACGTTTTACGTTTTGCGTGTTACGTTGTATAATTGAGCCAACCAAGCGCCGGTCAGGTGGAGGATAGGCCAGCAAGTGAGTGAAAAGAGGCACAGGTTCCTGGAAACTCTCCGAGACTTCATGTACGGCATGACCGGCTATGAATTTGTGCGTCATGCCGTCGAAATGCGGGCATCCATGGAGACGCTATTCATGCTTACGACCATGGGTGACCTGATTGGTGTTCCCGTTCTTCCCCCTTACTATTCCTTGCGGCTCCTGCCCTTCGTGGTCCCCAACGTTGCAACCTGGAAACGTCGCGTCTTGCGCCAGCGCGATTTCACCGAAGATCATGACTACGACCTCCACGGGTTGTAGTCATTGATGAGGAGGATTGAGATGGCTGAAGAAGAAAAAAAGAAAACAGGCTTGCGAGGCATTCTCGATACGGTCAAAGAGGTCACCTACGGCATGGCCTCTCACGACATGACTCGCTATGCCATCCGCACGCGGGCCAGCATGGCACACCTGTTCATCTTGATTACGATGGGTGATTTGCTGGGGGTGCCGATTCTACCGCCGTACTTCTCCATGCGACTACTCCCCTACGTCGTGCCGCAGATTT
>JBBITV010000021.1:17472-18869 GCA_037440585.1 Chloroflexota bacterium | reverse complement strand
GGGATCAGGACCGACGTTCGCCTGCCCATTCGACAAGACGACCATGATCCGGCCCGCGCCTGGTCGGGCATACTGGATGAGGTGGGTCTGCGCCAGGGCCACTGCATCGCCCATGTCCGTAGCACCGGTGGCGAAAAGCGCGTCGATCGCCCCCTTGGCGGCTGCGTAGTCAAAGGTCAGTGCTTGCCCCAACGCTGCATTGCTGGAGAACCACACCAGCGCCACCCGGTCACGTTGAGGATTGAGCTGATCGATGAACGTCTTCGCCGCTGCCTTCATGTCAGCCAACTTGGTACCTTGTGCCATGCTGGCCGACGTGTCCAGCACCAGTACGACTTCGCGCGGCGCATTACACACCACCGGCCCCGGCTGTGTGCTCGTCGGCGTGGGCGTCCGGGTGCGCGTCGGAGTCGCTCCGGCAACGCTCGTGGCTTGCGGCGGTACAACCGGCCCGCAGCCGGGACAATCGATGGCGTTGGGCGGATCATACAGAGCCGGATCGACCGGGAAGGCCTCATAGGCCTTCGTTAGATCCCCCGTGGCTCCCTGGCCACGTTCAATGACGACCGCACCCAACTGCGCACCGCCAATCTGGTCGCTGCACGAAGCGTCGATGACGGCCGATCCGCTAAAGCCTTTGACCAGCAGGCCCAGGTCCGACATGCGAATATAGTCGACCTGTTTCTCGTTCAGGGTCTGGCAGTAGCTGATGATGAACCCGTTCTGATCGTAGATGTCGATGCGGAAGCTGGTGCTACCCGGGTTGATATTCAGGTTCTGTACCGCGATCTCGCTGTTCCAGGTAATCCCGCCGATAGTCTTATCCTTGGTGAGCAGCGGAATCGCCAGTGTTTGCCCGCCTTGCGTGAACGAGTTGTAGCTGACTCCCTGCCCGGAAGTCGGGTTCGCCAGGTTGACGACGGCGACGACGTTGGGCGCATCGACAGGCGGATCGCCTGGCGACCACCAATCCTGAGACTCGATGCGGACAGCCCCGACATAGTTACCAGGCAAGTTGCCAATGGCCGGCAGGAAGAAGGACTGCGACCCGCGCGGACACACCCAGTCCACAACGGGCGCCAGGATGTCACCACTATTGTCCAGGAACGTAACCTTGACCTTGGCATTGACGGTCGAGCTGAGGTTCTGGACCTGGATCGTTGTGTTCCAGCCCTGCTCCTGCCGGAAGATCAACGGTCCAAAGTTAAGCAACCCTCCGTTGGTGAAGCCGGCTGATACCGAATCTGCCGGCACTCCCCGATAGGTCTTGAGCAGGTTATCGGCACACTTCTCGTCCACGACGATACCGAGGGGTTGCGAGGCCCGAATCCAGACCGACCCCTGCCGGCCGACCGGGATCAGCGGCACGATCTTGTCGGCCACCACCTTGGGGTCGA
>JBBITV010000021.1:11737-17462 GCA_037440585.1 Chloroflexota bacterium | reverse complement strand
CAGGGCAGGCACGTCGCCAATGATCGCCCGCAGGCAGTTGTCCTGCTCCTTGTACCAGATCTCAACCGAGGTGCACTCAAACCCCGAGTTTTGGATGATCAGGTCGGTCGTGCATCCCTGGTATTCATTATAGATGACAGGCGCGTAGTACATGAACCCGCCGAACTGGGGATCGTACACACCCTCCATTGTGTCGGATATACCTGTGTACGCCGAGGCGCCCAGGTACGTCCCTTGAGGAGTGAACAAACGTCGATCCACCGCGGCGACCATCGGTGCACCCTATCCGTAGCCGCCTGCGCGCCATTTTTCCTCCCACTGCAACCACGCCATCACACCGGTGTTCTGGGCAGCTTCTTGACACGCCTGATCGGCGAATTCAGCGGGCACGGAGTAAATGATACCGCCCATCGCCGTCGTCGGCAACTGCGGGCTGCGCCACTGCCAGGCGGAGCCGGGATAGATCAAACCGGAACACTCTACCTTGAACGGGCCCGGTGATTGGGGCAGACAGAAACCCGAGTAGTCGGGCCACAGGAACATAATCGCCTTGGACGGCTGGTTGCCCACGTTTTGAACCTGGATCCACGTCTCGTTTCCGCCGCCGTTGTTGATCGCCGGAATCTGAATACGTTGGCCAGGTCCTGGTTGTTCGAATATAACAACAGTCGGGGTGGCCGTCGGCGTTGCCGTCCGGGTGGCTGTCGGCGTTACAGTTCGCGTGGGTGTGAAGGTAGGTGTTGTCGTGTCCGCAAGGAGCCCGGTACGAGTCGGCGTTGGGGTAATCGTGCGCGTCGGAGTCCGTGTAGTTGTCGAAGTGCTTGTCGAGGTTGGTGTAGGAGACGGGCCGGTTGTGCGGGTAGACGTAGGAGTCGAAGTGACGAATCCGTTCGTATCTCCGAAGTTCACGTGCGCTGTACATCAGATGGCGAAGTCTGTCGGCTCGATCACCACCACGTCGGGTGTAGTTGACACTGGGAAGCCAGGTGGGTTCGTTTCAGAGATCGTATAGTATTGTGAGGAATCGAGGGCGTAGAAGTTGAAAGCCCCACTTGAGCTCGTGGTGGTCTGGCGGATGATCACGCCTGCCAGCGTGCGCAGCGTGATGATCGCACCGCCGAGACCTTGTTCGTTAGCTTCCCGGAGGCCATTGTGGTTGAAGTCCCAGAAGACAAACCCGCTGACCTTACCGTTGTTTCCAATGCACCCGTTGAGGGTTGATCCGGAACACGGAGTAGGAGTCGGCTCCGGCTCATTGGGAGTGGGGGTTACCGTTGGCGGGGGTGGTGGGGGAGGCTCATTCGACGCTGCGGCGGCCACCGCCTTGCCAGCATCGACCCGACCTGCGCCAAAGTACTGGTCCCACCCGGGGGCACCCAAGTCGGTAGCAGTCGACGTGATCAAACTGCTCACCTGATCTGCCGACAACTCCGGCCGCTCGGACCATATTAGAGGGGCGAATCCGGAAACCTGCGCGGCCGCCCCTGGCGTCATCCCGCCCGCCCACAGTGTGTAGCTCCCACCAAGCGCGGTGCTGACGAGATAGTACCCCGGCGCCGACACCTTGACCATCGACCCCGAGCCCGTCCAGCTTGGATGCTCATCATTGTAGTCAGTGGATGCCACCCCAAGGACATTATCGAAGGAGGCTGGATAAGGCGCATACGCCCCTGCGATCACCAGAGCACCTTTCGCGCGCGCATAGTTGATCGCATCACGGACCGCGAAGGAGACGCTCTCAGCGCTGCGACCGATGAAGATGATCGGTACGCCACGATCGGCCGCGTAAATGATTGCAGAAGCGAAGTTGGACCAGTAGCCGCTGTTGAACCCGTCCACCACCTTCAGCGGCATGACCTTGACATTCCAGGCGACGCCGGCAATGCCGAATCCGTTATTCCCCTGGGCGGCTGCCAGCCCTGCCTGGAAAGTCCCAATGCCATTGCTGGTATCGTCAGATGGATCGCTGTCACCATTCTGGAAGTCATAACCGGCGACAAGCTGGTTGACCAGATCGGGATGGGTAAGGTCCACACCTGCGCCCAACATCGCGATAACGACATTCTTGTTGCCGGTGCTGATTTGCCAGGCGCGTTCAGCGCCGATATCCGCGCCAGCCTTGGCGGTTGTCCACTGGCCATTGCCCGTGTACACCTGGCCCGCATTCTGGAGGTGCCACTGATAGCCATAATACGGGTCATTCGGGATCTGGCTTAGCTTGAGTCCCAGGTCGCCCTTAGGATCAAAGAGCGAGACAGGCTTGTCAGCCGGTTCCCCCGCCCCGCTGACAAGGTAGTTGGGCTCCGCATACTCTACCCGGCTGTCATTTCGCAGAGCCTTGATCACATCCCATTCGTGCCCGGGCTGTGTGCTAAGACGGTAGATGTGCAGAGCCTGGAATTTCTCCTTGATGCTATAGCCTTCCTGGTTGAACCACGTCAAGGCGATCTCGGGCGAAACCTCAGGCCGCATCTTGACGAGCACTTCACCAGGCGCATAGTCCCATGGTGCCTCCGGCACCAAAGCGCTCGAGCTCGCCGGTATGGGTGCCTGGTCAAAGGCAAACCCCAGCGAAAACGAAAGCAGAAGCGCCAGGGTCGCAAAGAAGAAAGGCCAGGACCTGCGATGCATTTGCACGGGTTCCATCTTTGCCTCCTTTCGCATGCTCGTGAGCCGTCGGGACGGGCAATGGGTTGCGGACACTACCCCCCCGTTGATCCGCAGGGTCTTCGGACGCAGCCAATTCTCTAAAAAGTCCAAAAACCCTCTGAGTAAGACGCTTAAGACGCGTTCCGGTGACGGGCAAAGCCAACCTTCTTTCGCCAATGCCCGCAGGTCTACGATGAAACGGCATCTGGCCACCGGTTCAGGCCGGACATGCCATACGGCGCAGCGTAAAGCGGTCAAGTTGGCGCTCGTCGACATGCACGCCAATACCAGGGCCCCTGGGCACAGTAAGCGTACTATCTGGATTCAGAACAAAAGGTGGATCGATCACCTCCTCAGCGTAGTAGCGGGCGCTAGCCGAGATGTCCCCTGGCAACCGGAAGTTCGGCAAGCTCGCAAGGGCTACATTCGCCGCCCGGCCAATGCCCGTTTCCAGCATCCCGCCACACCAGACCGGGATGTTTTGCGCGGCACATAGGTCGTGGATGCGACGTGATGCAGCCAGCCCCCCCACGCGGCCCGGTTTGATATTGATCACCCGGCAACTACCCAGGCTTAGCGCTACCCGAGCGTCATCCGGGGTGTGAATACTCTCATCCAGACAGATCGGAGTCCGCAGTTGCTGCTGAAGCTGCGCATGATCGAACAGGTCGTCAGCACCAAGGGGCTGCTCGACGAGCAGCAAGTTGTACTCGTCCAGCGCCTGGAAAATGGGGACGTGTGCCAGGGTGTAAGCGGAGTTGGCGTCCACTTGCAGGCGCAGTTCTGGGAATGCGCGGCGGAGAGCCTGGACGGCTGCTACGTCCCAGCCCGGCTTGATCTTGATCTTGATACGCCGATAGCCCTCTATTAAATAACGTTCAACCCTCTCTACAAGATTCGCCAACGATGGCTGGATGCCGACGCTGACGCCCACGTCGACCCGGTCGCGCACGCCGCCGAGAGCCTGAGCGAGCGATACGCCGCTGGCTTTGGCCAGCCAGTCCCAAATCGCAATCTCCAACCCCGCCTTCGCCATCGGGTGTCCCCGCACCCGCTCGAATTGTGCAGATAGGTCTTCGGCGTGCTGGATATCCTGTCCCAACACCATAGGCACCAGGAAGTCACGCAGGATGTGCCAGGCCGTCTCGGTGGTTTCGTAGGAATACCACGGCCCGTCCATGGCTACGCACTCACCCCATCCGATCAGGCCCCCGCCAAACACGGCTACGATGATGCAACTTCGCTCGGTCTCTACCCAACCGCTGGTCTCAAACGGTGCCAACAAGGGCATTTGAATGTGGCGTAGTGCCACTCGTTCCAGGTACATCTGCTCAACTCCCATGATCGAAACGTCGGCTTTAGCCAGTGTTAGGACTGGCTAAAGCCGACGTTCCTGATGTCTATACGCTTGTCTACATCCAGCGCAGCGCCGGAATGAGCGCCGGATCCAGGTCGGATAGGCGGTCTGGGCCAGTGCGCTCCGCAGCGGCCAACACGGCACGCAAGCCCGCGCCAAATTCGGCTACATTCAGGCCCAGGAATATGGGTTCAAAGGGGGCCAGTTTCTCTAACGACTGCCGCAGATGCCGGACCAGGCCGCGGTGATTGTGCTGGACACGCCATTTGTGGAACGCGGCTGCGGCCTGGATCAGTCCCTGTAAAAAAAGTCGCGTGTCGCCTTCTGCCTTGTGCCAGGATTCTTCGAGCACCTCGTGAGTCTCCCAATAGCGACCCGCGTTGAACAGCGCCATTGCCTCTTCCAGTGCTTCCTCAGTCGAGCGTTCCACTGGCCGGATCGCTCCGCGCGGGGTCAGATCGACAGGGGCACGCTGCAAGACGTAGAAGGTCCGCCTGGCATCTCCGTCACCTTCCCGAATAAAGTCGACGACGGTGTATCCGGCAGCAAAGTAGTGCTCGAAGATGGCACGGGTTTCCATGCGCCACGCATGAGCAACCTGGGGATTGGCAGCTTTTACACGCTGGAAACTGGATGGAATCTCGACCAGCACGCGGCCAGCCTCCAGGCCGGGCGTCCAGCCAGCCGGTGTGGGTTGGCCATCGACGCCCGGTTGAGTGCGATTGGCGAGCGCGCCCCCTTCCGCCAGCACTGCGGCGGATGACAGGCGGCTCCCGCCCATCGCCAGCCCGCGATAAACTCGCTCGGAGGCGATCCACCACGCGACTTCGAAGCGATCGGACGGCAGACCCAGGTTCAGCGCGTCGCGCATGTCTCCGTAGATGTTCCGCAGGTAAGTATGGCATATGGCCCCTAGCCGGGCGATGTTAAGATAGGCATTGACCGCTTCCAGTGGATCAAACGTCCAGGTGATCAGGTCGAGGCCCTGGCGCAATACGAATCCCCGCTGGGCTCGCTTCAAGGCGTAGCCGAGGTCGTGACCCCGGTAGGCAGGTCGTACGCCCATCATGTGTGAGCAGTGTTTGATGCGACCGTCCGGCGCCATCCCCAGGAAGCCAAAGAGTAGCCCAACCATCTGGCCATGGTCGTCAAAAGCGCCGAGCACCAGGCCGCCGTTTTTCTGAGCGGTGATCAAGAGGTGAACCGGAACGGCTTCCACCGGATCGGCCATCCCCCAGATTTCGCGCTCGGCATCGACGAAGGCGTGGAACTCGTCAAGATTAGCTAGCGGGCGGATAACGATGTCTGCAGATGGCACCGGCGGGTTCAATTCACCTTCTTTAGCTCCTCTTCGATGATCGGTTGCAACTCACTGAAGGGCACAAACCCTGGAACGAGCTGGGTGTTTACCACAATCGACGGCGTGCCCTGGATGCCCAGGCGCTGTGCTTCCAAGGTTGATCCAATGACAAAGTCACGATATTTGTGCTCATCCACGCATTGGGTGAACTTCGGAACATCGAGCTTGAGGTCAGTCGCGAAGCGGATCAGATTGTCCCGTTTGAAGCTGCCCTCGTTTTCGCCTCTCAGGTTAGCAAAGAGCTGGTCGTGATACTCCCAGAAGCGGCCCTGATCCTGCGCGCAATGGGCAGCCTCGGCCGCGTCCACAGACTCCTGACCAAGCCCGGCATAAGCGATGTAGATGAAGCGGACCTGGCC
>JBBITV010000021.1:0-11727 GCA_037440585.1 Chloroflexota bacterium | reverse complement strand
TGACGTACTTTTCTTCGACCTCACGGGCCGTTTCCTGCGCAAAGCGCTTGCACCACGGTCACTGGAAGTCGGAGAACTCGACCATCACTACTTTGGCCTCCTTCGCTCCCTTCATTGGCAGCTCGTCGGGCATGGCGAAGTTCGGTTCTGGCTCTGGCGTGCCGGCCGTCTGTGCCGATGGCACGCCAGTGGACGGTGCCGAGGTCGCAGGCGGCGGTGCAACGGTGTTGGTGGGGGTGGCAGTGGGAGTCGCAGGCGGTGCACTTGCGCAGGCGGTGGCGAGCACTGCAAGCAAGAGGACGATACCCAACCAGAGCCGGCGGAACAGCACGAGGCACGCGTGATTTTGTGTCTTCATTGTGCCGCCTTCAGCGCTGCTTCAATTGCTGCTTCCAGTGTCTTGCGATCCGGGCCCTGCAGGCGCTTGCCGTTAACGAAGAGGGTCGGGGTCCCTTCAACACCCAGGCCGCGCCCTTCCTGGCGCGCCGATTCCACGGCCGCATCATACTTTCCAGAAGTGAGACACTTCCGAAAGGCGGCGGTGTCCATGCCCAACTGCCCGGCCCACTTTTCCAGGTTATTCTTGCTGAACATACCCTTATTCTCAGCCCCCTGGTTAGCAAACAGCAGATCGTGGTACGGCCAGAACTGTTCCTGCTCCTGAGCGCAGTACGTGGCGATGGCAGCGTCCTTCGACTCCGGACCGAGGAAGGCAAAATTCCGGAAAATGTACTTAATTTTGCCGGTGATAATGTAAGTCTTTTCGATTTCAGGCAGCACCTCTACGTTCAGATTCTTGCAAAAGGGGCACTGGAAATCAGAAAACTCGACAACTGTCACTTTGGCATCCGGATTGCCCTTGAAGGGGAATCCCTCAGATGTCGTCCCCGTCCGATAGGGGAGATTCGCCGATGGGCCTTTGGATGCAGCCGTGGAGGGCGCACCTGGTTGGCTGAGATACACGAGCAATACCGCGACGAGGATCGCTGCGCCTACCACGGCCAGTATTACCATCGGCGAGAGCGCCGGGCGGGATAGTGGCTGAGAATGGCGTGTGGGTTCTTTAGTCAACGTAAGCCTCCCTTCAAATATTCATCAGATCGGGAATCTGAACTTCAACTTCGCTGCCCGCGGGGAGAAACGTCACTGTTTCGGGCACGACGACGAAGCAGTTGGCCCAGGTCATTGAGCTCAGGATGCCGGAGCCCTGGACGTTGACGCCACTGCCTCGGGTCGTAACGTGGTAGCGGTTATCCTGGCGCCGGACGCGCGCGCGCATATAGTGTCGCCGTCCACTGTTGGTCACGTCCTCGTCGAGGACTGCCCGCAAGGCGGGGTGGCTTTGGGCTGTCCGCCCCTGCATCGTCAAGATCGCCGGGCGAGCAAACGCCTCGTAGGCGACCATGGCTGCCACCGGGTTTCCCGGCAGGCCAATTAAAGGCACTCCTCGGACTTGCCCGAAGGCCAGAGGCTTACCGGGTTTGATGGCAACCTGCCAGAAATGCATCTGGCCCTCGCTGGCCAGGACGTTTTTCACCATGTCATAGTCGCCGACGGATACACCAGCCGAGGTCAGGAATAAGTCGACGCGCTGCTCGAGGCCCTCGCGGATCTTGGCGGTCAGATGCTCGATATTGTCGCGGGCGATGCCGAGGCGAATCGGGATGCCGCCGTCGCGAAGGACGAGGGCGGCTGTCGAGTATTCGTTGCTATTGCGAATCTTGCCCGGCGTCACCGGTTCGTCGATGGCGACCAGCTCGTCGCCGGTTGCCAGGACTGCGACGCGTGGCCGGCGGTGCACCTGCACCGTTTTGCGGCCGAGGGAAGCCAGAACGCCGACTTCCTGGGGGCGGATCACGGCTCCTGCACGGAGCACGATTTCACCTGCCGCTACGTCTTCCCCCGCCAGGCGCACGTTCTCGCCAACCTCGGCCGGGCGAAGGATTTCGATCAGGATACTGGACTCAAGATCACGTTCCGCCTGGCCCGCCGCCTCGCTTGTGTCCTCAAACCGGACGACAGCGTCGGCGCCGGCGGGCAGCGGCGCGCCGGTCATGATGCGGACGGCGGTGCCGGGAACGACAGCGAGGTCAACAGGATAGCCGGCAGCCGCATTGCCCAGGACGCGGAGCGCTACCGGTTTCTCACGGCTGGTGCCAGCCGTATCCGCCGCGCGCAGCGCGTAGCCGTCCATCGCCGAATTGGTAAAGGGGGGAATATCCAGTGGCGAGATGACGTCTTCAGCCAGAACGCGCCCCAGGGCGTCCAGGATTTCGACCGGTTCGGGTTCCAGGGGGCGAAAATGGGCTAGAATACGACCTTGGGCTTCCTCAACCCGCAGAAGAGGCATAGCGTTTTGCTCTCAATCAGACATGGCTAAGTGAAAGTATATCATTTCGAGCAAGAATCGTCAATGGTGGGCAATATAGATAATGTAGATTGTGGGGGATCGAATCCAGGTGGACCCATGACGTGAATTGCACTGCGCTTGATCGAGATCGACCATCGACGCTCGTCACCGACGTCGAGCCGCTCATACACGTAGGCCGGGAGGTCGATCTCCAGGTCGTAGGCGCCGTTGCGCAGACGGGGGCCGTCGAGACGGAAGTAAAGGGTGTGGGTCAGGCCGCTGGAAGTCTCGTCCACGATGCAACCTGTGAGCTCGTTGTCGCGGGGGCCGGGCGGACGGTCCAGGCGGAGCAGCATGATACGCTCAGGGCGGATGGACAATTCGACGATGGCGCCAGGCGCCTGGCGGCACGGGAGCGTGTCCAACTGGACGTCGCCCACCTGGACGGTGCAGCCCTCCTCGGCACAGGCACGCACCTGCCCGACGAACAGATTGGTCCCGCCCGTGCAGCGCGCCACCTCGCGGGTGTTTGGTCGATAGACCACCTCCTCCGGCGGTCCAACTTGCAGGATTCGACCAGCCGACATGACGGCGATGCGGTCGGCCAGGGTGTAGGCTTCGGCCAGGTCATGGGTGACCAGCAGGGTGGGAATGCCAAGCTGCTGCTGGAGAGCACGCAGATCGCGGCGTAACTCCGCCCGGGTAGGTCCATCCAGGGCCGAAAACGGCTCGTCGAGGAGGAGCAGACGCGGCCGGGTCACCAGGGCGCGGGCAAGGGCCACGCGCTGCTGCTGGCCGCCTGATAGCTCCCGCGGCCGGCGGTCCGCCAAACCCTCCAGGCGCATCAGGGCCAGCATTGAGTCGACAATGGAGCGGACTTGTGGGCGCGACTGGCGCCCAAGCCCGTAGGCCACATTCTGGCCGACGGTGAGATGGGGAAAGAGGGCATAGTCCTGGAAGACGTAACCGACGCGGCGGGCCTGTGGCGGTGTGTCGATTCCGGCTGCAGAGTCGAACGCGACCTCGCCGTCAAGGACGATGCGTCCGGCGTCGGGCCGGACAAGCCCGGCAATACATTGCAAGGTCAAGGTCTTACCTGAACCCGAGGGTCCAAAGAGCACGGTCAGAGTTTGCCCCTTCGTTACACTCAGGGCAGGCGTTGAACGCCGCGAAGGGTCGCTATCGCCGTGGACCAGCTCGACCGCCAACTCAAAACCAGGCAGGCGCTTGTAGATGCGCAGGTCAAACATCGCCCACCGCCCGGCGGGTGGCCGCCCGGAATGCCAGGAGCACGGCAAAGGAGACCAGGACCAGCGCCGCTGACATCGCCAGGGCGGCCTCAAGGTCGCTCTGCAAGGCGCTGTAGATGGCCAGCGGCATGGTCTGGGTGCGCCCGGCGAAGTTGCCGGCGAAGAGGATGGTCGCGCCAAATTCGCCCAGGGCGCGTGCCCAGGTCATGATCGCCCCACCCAGGAGGGCCGGGCGGGCCAAGGGTAGCGTCACGCGCCAGAACGTGGCCCAGCCGGAAACGCCGAGAGTGGCCGAGACTTGCTCCAGCCGCTGGTCTACGCCGCCGAATCCGGCCCTGGCTGCCCGGACGTAGAGCGGCGCGGCCACAAAGGTCTGGGCCATGATCACGGCGACCGAAGTGAAGGGCACCTCCAAACCCCACTCTGCCAGGAGCCCGCCCAGCAGCCCACGCCGCCCGAAGGCCATCAACAGCGCCACGCCCGCGACGGCAGGCGGCAGCACAACCGGTAGGTCGACCAGGGTATCCAGCGCGGCGCGGCCGCGAAACTGGTAGCGCGCCAGAAGATAGGCCAGCGGCGTGCCGGCCAACACCGCGAGCGCCGTGGTCGCCGTTGCGGTGAGCAGGCTGAGGCGTAGGGCCACCTGGGCAACTGGCCGGGTGAGCGGGACAACCAGGCCAACCAGCCCGGTCCGCGTGAAAAGGGCAACCAGGGGCAAGGCCACGAACAGGGTGAACAGCATGGCGCCGAGGATCAGCGGAAGGCGGGTCAGTAGGGCGTGATGCGTGATGCGTGATGGTGCCTCAGCCCCTTGTTGAATCACTCGCTCCAATAAACCCATGACTCTTCAATATAACCTGCCCGCCTGGGGACAGAACGAAGTCGATAAAGCGCTGCGCCAGGTCGGGCTGGGTCGTTGCAGCAAGGACGGCGATAGGATATGTGGCCACAGGGTTGAACTCATCCGGGATGGCGAGCACGGACACTTCGGGCTGGACGGGGTTTGCCACGTCCGAGGCATAGACAAAGCCGACGTCGGCCTCGCCAAGGCGGACCTTGGCGACGACTTGTTTGACATTCTCCTCCTCTGAAACCACGTTGCGCAAGACCCGGCTGGCGAAATCTGGGCCAAACGCGGGATCCTCCGACATACGGGCCAGGGCCTCGCGCGTGTACTTACCGGCGGGCACAACCTTGTCGGCGATGACCAGTTTCAGACCGGGCTGTGCCAGGTCGGGCAGAGCAGCCACCCGGCCGAGATTCGAGCGCGGATGGATCACCACCAGGCGGTTACGCGCGAAGATGCGCTCGGCACCCGCGGCGACCAGGTCTTGCCGGCGCGCCGCCTCCATCTCGTCAGTGTTGGCAGTGGCGAACACATCGGCCCGGGCGCCCTGTTCCAGTTGCGCCCGTAGTTGCTGCGAGCCGGCAAAGTTGAATGCAATGTCAATCCCAGGATTGGCAAACGTAAACGCCGAGCCGATTTCGGTGAACGGCCCGGTCAGCGAGGCGGCGGCAAAGACGGTCAGGCGTGTTGGCGATTTACCAGACCCCGCTGGACCGGCACAGGCGCCAACAGCGAGAGCAGAGAGAATCAAAACGAGCCTCAGTTGTCTCACCGGCCGATGGCGATCCAGGCGAAGCCGTAGTAGTACTCCGTTGTGAAGTTGGCGTCGTTACTCCGGCTGTAGACTGCTGTGAACCGGTCCGCACGAATGTCTATGGCCTGGATGACTTCTCTGCGAATGGTCACATCGAAATCCTCGATTCTTTCGGGCTTGGGATTGTGTCGGTATTGTAAGGTATTTGCGGGATCCAGTCAAGATGGTGTTTGGCGCATCAGTTTGCGGTCGGGCGTCTATGGGGGTATAATTCCATCATTCCTCGCCTATGTCAAAGGAGCTATATTACCTTGCAAGCTGAGATCGTGAGCATTGGAACGGAGCTTTTGCTGGGAGAAATTGTTGACACCAACGCGACCTACCTGGCGCAACAGTTGGCTGCCGCGGGCCTGAACCTGTTCCGCAAGACGACGGTAGGGGATAACCAGGCGCGCATCGTCGCCGCGTTGTGCGAGGCCCTTTCCCGGTCTGACATTGTCATCACCACCGGCGGTCTCGGGCCGACGGTCGACGACGTCACGCGCCAGGCCGTGGCTGAGGCGACAGGCCGCGAGTTGATCCTCGACGAGATGCTGTTGCAATCCATTGAGACACTCTTCAGCCGGTGGGGCCGGCAGATGCGGGAGAACAATCGCCAACAGGCCTATATCCCCGCCGGCGCGATCCCCGTCCCTAACCCTGTCGGCACTGCGCCGGCATTTATCGTGGAGCACCAGGGCCGTTACGTGATCTCCCTACCGGGCGTGCCGCAGGAGATGACTTACCTGGTTGAGCATGCCATCCTGCCCTTTTTCCGCGAGCGTCTGGGCATCCAGGGTGTAATCAAGAGCAAGACCTTACGCACCATCGGGATCGGCGAGAGCGACATCGACGCGCGCATCGACGACCTGATGCGGGCTACGAACCCGACGGTGGGACTGGCGGCACACGCCGGCCAGGCCGACGTGCGCATCACGGCCAAGGCGCCGACTGAGGCCGAAGCTGAAGCGCTGATTGCGGAGATGGAAGCACGGGTGCGGGAGCGGCTGGGAATATTCATCTACGGGACTGAAAAAGAATCGGTCGAGGAGGTCACCACCCGCTTGTTATGTGAGGTTGGGATCGGCGTGGCGGTCGTCGAAAGCCACACCGGCGGCGGCATCGCTATGCGGCTGACGGCAACGCCGGATGGCGGAGCGATATTGCGCGCCGCCCTCGTCGCCGCCGACCGCGAGACGTTGGCGGCAGGGTTGCCGGGTCTGGCTGCCCGGGCACAGGATTCCCCGTTCGTGAGCCCTGAATTCGCCTCGGCGGCGGCCGAAGAGGCCCGCCGGGCCTGGAGCGCGGCACTGGGGCTGGCCGCCCTGGGCACCGTTGACTATAGTGAAAACCTGTATAAGGGGACGACCGGGACGACTTGCCTGGCCCTGGTCACACCAGAGGGGACCACCGCTCGCAGTTATCCATTTGGCGGGATTTCGGACCTGGCCCGGCGGTGGGTCGCCAACCGCGCTATCGACATGTTGCGACGGTATGCTCTGGAACTCAGGGGATCTCGGGGGAACTCATAGGAACTCGGTGGAACTCAAAGAGTCTCCACAAGTTCCCCCGAGTTCCTCTGAGCTCCCCGGAGGTCCTTCTGAAAAGGAGAACCACACTCATGACAGACAAGACCTACGAGCAGATGCTGGCTGACTATACGGCCGAGTTACGGGCATTCTTTGCACCCGCAGCCATCACCGGGGTACCGGGGACGCGCCACTCGCCCAGGCGTGCTGGCGACCTGGCTAGACGTGGAGAGCGTCTGGTGCAGATGTCGCGTGAGGTCGGGGAGGCGACGGCAGGCTATCTCTCTCACTCGGAACAGGCCCGGCGCGAAGAGGCGCAGGTGCGGCTCCTGGCTCAGGCGAGCGCGCAGTTGGAAGTGGCGCGGGGCCTGCTCGCGGCGGCCGAGGCAGGTGAGCCAGGGCGCCGGAAAGCGGTGCGGGGGGATATAGTCTCTGGCGACGTGCGCCAATCGCTCGAGCGCCTGGCACGTGTGCTGGAGCAGCCGCTGGCGGCACCTCCGGTGATGCAAGAAGTGACGCGCACCCGCGCGGGCGATCCTGCCGCGGCGCGGACGGCGCTGTTGCGCCAGGCCACGTCGAGCATCCAGTCCATCAGCCGGAACACGGCCCGGGTTGGCGTGCGCGCTGCTCATGACCTGCTGAGCCTGGATCCCGGGGTCCTGGCGCAGGGCGTAAGCCTGATCAGCCAGGACGCTGGCGCACTCATTGCCCGGCTGGGTGAGAACGTCAGCCAGTTTGTGCGGCGGCTCGTCCTGTCGGCTGTCCAGCTCATCCTGCAAGCCTACGACTGGGTGCTGGCGCTGCTGGGCAAAGATGTGGAAAGCCGGATTCGGCAGCAGGTGCAACAGTGGATCGACGAGCTGAAGAAAGAAAAGGCGGGTACATCGACAGGCGAAGAGGGCCTGTTCGACAAGCTGGTGGACCATATTTTTGACGTCAAAGGGATCACCCACGACGTGACAGGCTGGATCAAAGCCGCGACGGCGCCCGGCGATCAACTCCAGACCCTCTCCACTCAAATCGCTGGACTGGACAAGGCGTTCGAGACTCTGGCGACCCAGGCCGAGAACTTCTTGAAGCTGTTAGGCACAGTCAGTACTGTGGCGCTACTCAAGCGTGTCCCGCAATTCGCCGTGGTTGTCGCCGCGATCGAGTTGAGCCTGCTGGGCTATATCCTCTATACCGGTTACGACCACGTTGACTCCAACCGGCTGCAGTTCCTGGATCGGGTGAAGGGTGTGCGGGACCTTTGCATGACCCTGGCGGCGTAATACTGAGGTACGACCCTCTCCCCCGGCCCCTCTCCCTCGTAGGGAGAGGGGGGTCAGTAGTGATTCCCTCTCCCTATGAGGGAGAGGGTTAGGGAGAGGGTGGGATCACCTGGAGAAGATACTAATGGACTACCAAATCACCTTTGCACCCGACCTGGCCCTGAATCCATCCGACTTCGTCGCTGCCTGGAACAACACACCGCAATGTCGCGACGTGGCTGAGGCGCGCCTGGGGGCCTCCACCAGTGCGCAGTTCGACCCCGATCTGATCGCCGGGGGCGTCGCCGTGTTGAGCAGCCTGGCGCTCGGCGTGGCCAGCAACGCGCTGTACGATCTCATCAAACAG
Organism: Chloroflexota bacterium; assembly: GCA_037440585.1. GTDB lineage: Bacteria > Chloroflexota > Anaerolineae > Epilineales > JBBITV01 > JBBITV01. The sequence continues at coordinate 3,341 of JBBITV010000021.1, read as the reverse complement.
GCGCTGGTCAGGCAGGGCGTCCGCAAGCGTACCGAAATCACCCGGTTGGACCAGCCGGATGGCAGCCGCCTGCTGGTGGTAACGGCGGTTGAAGAGTAGGCAGACCCCAAGGGTCTCAGAGACCCTTGGGGTCTGGAGAGGTGGAACAGCCGCCATGACTCTGATCAGCATCCGCGAGCGTGGAGTGACCATCGACGGCCCGGTTATCAGCTTCGATGGCGGGGGCGAGTACCCGATTACCGCCGGTGATCCCTTCTCGGAGCAGGAGGAGGCGCTGCTGGAGTGGTACTTCGAGGAGCACCTGCGCTATCCTTTCATGAAGCAGGAGGAGGCCAAGGCCGCTGCCGCCAGCATCACCCGCTACGGCGAGGCGCTGTTCAAGCAGGTCTTCGCCGACCCCGAGGCTTATGCCCGCTACAAAGAGGGCGTGCAGGCCGGCGTGGGCACGCTGGGCTTCGAGATTGCTGGCTCGCCCGACTTTCACCGGCTGCACTGGGAGGCGCTGAAAGACCCTAAACTGCCGCGCGCCTTCGCGCTGGAGGCGCCCATGGTGCGCAAAAACCTGGTGCCCCAGCCGGTGCGCGCCACCGTGCGCCCCTCGCCTACCATCAACCTGCTGGTCGTCACCGCCCGGCCCGGCGGCGCGCGCGACGTGAGTTACCGCACCATCTCGCGCCCCCTGGTCGAGGGGCTGCGCCAGGCCAACGTGCCCGTGCACATCGACATCTTGCGACCGGGCACCTACCGGGCGCTGCTCCACCACCTGGAAGCGGTCCGCGATCGCTTTAAGGACAGTGGCGAACCGGGCGGCTTCTACCACGTCGTCCACTTCGACGTGCACGGTGCCCTGCTCACTTACGAAGAGCTTCAACAAGGCATCGCGACCGACCGCTTCCTGTACCAGCAACGTTACGCACGCGCCGACATCGCGCCGTACGCGGGCCGCAAAGCCTTCCTGTTCCTGGAGGGTGAACAAGACGGCCAGTCCGACCCGGTGGAGGCGGGTGAACTGGCGGATTTGCTGATCACCCACCAGGTGCCCATCGCCGTACTCAACGCCTGCCAGTCCGGCAAGCAGGTGGGCGCGACAGAGACCAGCCTGGGCAGCCGGTTGATGCAGGCCGGCGTGCAGGTGGCCCTGGCGATGGGCTACTCCGTCACCGTCAGTGCCGCCGAGCTGCTCATGCAGACGCTCTACGAACAGCTTTTCGCCGGGCAGGACCTGGCTGCCGCCATCCGCCGCGCCCGCCTGGAGCTGTACAACCGTAAGGGGCGGCGTGTTTACTTCAACCAGGTGATCGACCTGGAAGACTGGCTGCTGCCGGTGGCTTACCAGAACCGCGCGCTGCGCCTGGCCACACGCGAGTTCACGCCCCAGGAACGCGCCGCCCACTTCGAGCGCCAGGCCGCGCGCTACCCCTTCCCCCAACCAGTCTACGGCTTTGTCGGGCGCGACCTGGACATTCTGCAGATTGAACGATGCCTGCTGCGCCAGGTGGACGGCGCGCCGCGCAACCTGCTGCTGGTGCGCGGCATGGGCGGTGCCGGCAAGACCACCCTGCTGCACCACCTGGGCGCCTGGTGGCAGACCACCCACTTCGTCGACCAGGTCTTCTATTTTGGCTACGACGAACGCGCCTGGACCCGCCAGCAGATCATGGCCGATATGGCCCGCAAGTTGTTGGGCGAGGCCCAATACTACGCCTCCTTCCAACCCCTCAGCCTGGACGCCCAGCAGGCCCTGCTGGCCCAACGCCTGCGCGCCCGGCGCCACCTGCTAATCCTGGACAACCTGGAATCCATCACCGGCGCCCACCTGGCCATCCAGAACACCCTGCCGCCCGCCGAACAGGCCGCCCTGTGCCGCTTCCTGGCCGATCTATCCGGCGGCCAAACCCTGGTCCTGCTCGGCTCGCGCGGCGGCGAAGACTGGCTGATACGGGCGACCGGTGTAGGGGCGCACGGCCGTGCGCCCCTACACCCCGACGACCTCTACGACCTGCCCGGCCTGGACCCCGAGGCCGCCTCCACCCTGGCCGACCGCATCCTGGCGCGCCACCACGCCACCCTCTACCGCACCTCCCCCGATTTCCAGAGATTGCTCAAGCTGCTGGACGGCTACCCGCTGCCGATGGAGGTGGTGCTGGCCAACCTGGCCCGCCAGACTCCGGCCGAGGTGCTGGCCGCACTGGAGGCGGGCGACGTGGCCCTGGACCGGGGCGACGCCCGCAGCAAGACCGAGAGCATCCTGCGCTGCATCGACTACTCCCACAGCAACCTCTCCCCCGCCGCGCAGGGCCTGCTCACCTGCCTGGCCCCCTTCACCTTGGTGATCAATACGAATCTGCTCGATCAATACACCGCCCAACTGCGGCAGCAACCGGCCCTGGCGCACCTGCCTTTTGACCGTTGGACCGAGGTGCTCCAGGAGGCCGCCAACTGGGGCCTGCTGAGCCCGCACCCCGGCCTGACCGGCATCCTGCGCCTGCAGCCCATTTTCCCCTACTTCCTGCGCAGCCGCCTCAACGCGCCGGAGCAAGCCGAAGTGCGCCGCGCCGTCGAGACCGCCTTCCGCCAGCACTACGACGACCTGGGCGGCGCCATCGCGGGGATGCTCCAGTCCCAAAAGGCCGGGCAGCGGCAGATGGGCCAGGTGTTGGCGCGCCTGGAGTACGAGAACCTGGCTACCGCCGTGAACCTGGCCCTGGCGGCGCAGGTATCGATTCTCAACCCATACGTGGCCCTGTCCAACTACCTGGACGCGACTCGGGACCAACGCCGGGGCCTGGAACTAGGCCAGGCCGTCCTGGCCGGCCTGGAAAAGTACCCGGCGGAGAGCCTGGCGGGGCCGTTGGGCGCCGAGTTCGTCGGCGTCGTCGACAACATCGCCAAGCGCCAGCTTTTGCTCAAGCAGTATGCGGCGGCTGACACATCTTATCAAAAAGCGCTTAATGTTTTGTCCCAACAAGAGACCCTCGGTGGCGAGATCAAGGGAAAAGTGAAGGCAGGTATTCTGCACCAGTTGGGGAGGGTGGCGGAGGAGCAGCGGCAGTGGGCGCCGGCGGAGCAGTACTACCGGCAGGCGCTGGAAATCTTCATCGAGTTCAACGACCGCTACAGCCAGGCCTCGACCTACCACCAGTTGGGGATGGTGGCGGAGGAGCAGCGGCAGTGGGGGCAGGCGCGTCAGTATTTTCTCAAGGATTTAGAAATCTCAGCGGAATTCGAGGACGAGCATGGGATGGGCATCACGCTGCGCAGCCTGGCGCGGCTGTGGCGGGCGAGCGGGGATGCCGGGTTGCCGGGGGCGGTGGCGGCGGTGTTGGGGGTGACGGCGGGGG
>JBBITV010000020.1:0-18976 GCA_037440585.1 Chloroflexota bacterium | reverse complement strand
CCTGGCATTTCGGCCCCGAAGAGGCGGCCGAGGCCGATGTGAGGTTCATCCGTGACCTGATCCTTCACCTTCGAGATCGGCTGGGCGTTGACCCGGCCCGCGTGTACGTCACGGGTTTGTCGAACGGGGCCCAGATGACCAATCGGCTGGGCTGTGACCTGGCAGACCTCATCGCGGCCATCGCACCGGTGGCCGGCGGCTACCCGAGGACCCAGGAATGCCATCCGACGCGTCCGGTGCCTGTAGTGGCCTTCCACGGCACGGCGGATCGACTCCTTCCTTACGAAGGCAGCCTGCTCCTCCTGCCCGTTCGCCAGTGGGCGGCTGCCTGGGCGGCGCGCAATGGGTGTGACCCAACGCCGGTGGTCACCTTCCAACACGGGGACGTCAGCGGAGAGACGTGGAGCAACTGTCGGGATGGTGCCGAAGTGACGCTGTACACTGTCGAAGGTGGGGGGCACAGTTGGCCGGGCTCTGACACGATGCCCCCGGAAATCACCACGCAAGACATCGAGGCCACGGATGCGATTTGGGAGTTCTTTGCAGCCCATCCCTTCCCGGCTTTGTGCTGGGAGGGCCGGCTGGACGTGGTGACAATCATGGCGGTAGCCGCCCGCTGGGGCACCTCTTGCGCAGAGCGAGACCCTAATCTGGACCCGGCCACGCCAGATTTCGAGCATCGCTATGACTTGGATGACGACTGTGACATCGATGTTGAGGACATCGCAACGGCGGCGGGCTATTGGCGCCAGCAGTGCCCAAGAGTGGCGTCCTCATTGACATCGGTCGATGCCCGGCATATAATGGCTAGCAGGAGAAAGACGGCCTATGGCTGACGAGCCGAGACACGAGAAGGTCCGGGCCGATCCCCCTGTGGGCGGAGTCGGGAATCCGCCTCCGGTTTCGGGGGTGGAGGAGGTTATCGCAGCGATGCAGCGGTATGGTGTACCGAAGACCCAGGTAGTCTGGCACGCGGGGAAGATCGACCGCATCATCGAACGTGGCAAGTGGATCAATCGACTTCATCCACTCCCCGGGCCGGCCCCCTGTGATTGCCCTCACGGAAGGCTGGGACTCCACGTGCCGGGTTGCAATCGGTGGCGGGAACGCGATAAGGTGTTGCAGGAATTCTATAGCGATGGAGCAATTGCACTACTTTGATAACTGTCGCTACATGATCGTCGGAGGGGTAGCAGCCGTGCTCTACGGGAGTCGTCGGGCAACAGAGGACATCGATGTCTGGGTGCATGAAGACGATCTCCACAAAGTTACCGTACCGGGTCTGACAGATTATCTGGTGTCCCTGGCAAGAGAAACGCTGAACGATGTGGGATTCGCGTTTCTGAACTTCGCACACGCCGGGGTAGACATCATCATACGGCGGGGCTTTGACGAAGCTTACGTCAGGCATGAGATCATCGAAGGCGTATCTGTTGTCCCAAAGGATGTGCTAATCGTGATGAAACGGGAGACGGGTCGTCCGGTGGATAAGTTTGATCTGAAATTTCTAGAGGAGACGTGATGGGTCTCTTCGACTGAAAAACTGGTCAAGTTCCTGCCCATTAACCTTGACCTCAAAGTGCACTTGGCTTATACTACTATCCATGAGCGAGTCACTGAACCCCACCTGGTCCGTGACGGACTACCCAGAGCCTCCCAATCAACTCCAGATCGAACTCTATCGACGCCAGAGCAGTATCCGCAAGCTGCGGGCGATGTTCGAGTTATTTGAGCTGGCTCTACATCAGGCGCGCGTTGGCACCCGGTGGCGGCACCCGGATTGGAACGACGAGGAGATCAAGCTGGCCGCCCGTCAATTGGTGACGGGTACCATCCTGGGTGAGAAAAGGTAAAGTCCAGAATGGAGTTGGAACAACAGCGAGCCTTCGGCGGAGTTATCGACATCCTGGAGGCGATAGGAATTGAGAAGAAGAACGAGCCATGTCATGCATAACCTTGTCCCAAATCGACATTCCCTGGGACAACTGGCTGGCCTGGTTGCGCGAAACCGCGCGCCAGAACATCCTTACGGCGCGCCGGTCGGCTCTATTGCGCCTGGTCTGGCAAGAATCCTTCCTGACCCGCGAAGGGCTCATCAGCCGGGTTGAGGACCTGGTGGGACGGGGTTGCTTTGGGTCATCCCCGCGCACGGCCTTTGCGCGTGACCTCGCTGTGGTGCGCCAGGTTTTAGCCCAAGCCGGCCACCGCTTGACGTACAGCCGGGGGGATGGCCGAGAAGGCTACTACGTCGAAGGCCGGCCTGTCCTAGATGAACGTTTGCAGCGCCAGATTGCCGGGGCCGTGGCTGAGGTTGATCCCCGGCAAGCTGAGATTTCACGTCGACTCTCACCAGCTCAACAATTCCAACAAGGGCGGTCGATGACCGAGTTGGCTGAACGAGTGGCGGCCTACCGTCTTCGTCTGCGGTATCCAGACCTGACTGAAGCGCGAGCACGTCGTGTGGTGCGGGAAAGGAGAGGCTGAAAATGACGGAACCCAGTGTGGAGTTCGCGGATTTCATGAGCCTGGTTCTAGATGCTCTAGAAGCAGCGCACGTCGAATACCTGATTGGTGGTGCCGTAGCCGTCTGGGCCTGGGGTGAGGCGCGTACCACCCGGGATTTCGACCTGGTTGTGAACTTACCCATCCAACACATGCAACGCCTGTCTGAAGAACTTGAGAAGCGCGACATGCTCGTCCCGGCAGACATCATGCTCGACCTCTTCCTGGAGACACGGGCGGACCTGCCCATCAACGCGATTCACCTGTACACTGGCTACAAGGCCGAGCTGTTCATGCTCCGCCCAGGCGATTCCTACCGGGAGACCGCCTTTAGCCGGCGCCAACTCGTGGACCTGGGACCGCCCCTGTGGGAAGTCTACGTCCACGCCCCCGAGGACCTGATCCTCAACAAGCTCCGCTACTACATCATCAGCCAACAGCCCAAGCACGTCCGCGACATCACCAGCATCCTGCTGGCGATGGGCGATGAGCTGGACTTCGGCTACATCGAATCCTGGGCTGAGCGCCTGGGTCTGACGACCGTGTGGCAAGAAATACAACGCCAGGCGCGTGATCGAGCATGACACGACGATGCCTGGTCGATCCTGACCACTCACCCTCACCTTGACCTCAGAATCCAGTTCGCCTATACTACACCCATGAGCGAGCCAGTCAGCGGCGTCTGGTCGAATTCAGGCCACCAGGAATCCTCCGATCATATCCAGGTCGAACTCTACCGCCGCCAGAGCAGTATCCGCAAGCTGCGCGCGGTGTTCGAGCTATTCGAGCTGGCGCTGCACCAGGCCCGCGTGGGCACACGGTGGCGGCACCCCGATTGGAACGACGAGGAGATCGAAAAGGCCGCCCGCCAGTTGGTGACGGGCACGATTCTGGGTGATGAAGAAGTAGCTCGGATGGGTGCATCTGACCTCTGGCGTGAAATGCTGGGCCGCGCCAGGTCAAGCTCTGATTGAGTACACGTGCTCCGGTCGAGGTGACGAGTGGGCAACCGGCTGACGGCGCTCCTCTTGCTGATGCCAGGCCTGCTGCTGGTGGCCTGTAGCAGCAATGTCCCCCACCCACCTTGTGACCTGAACGCCATCGTCTATCCGGAGACCGGACGGCCTCTCCACAACCGGACCCAACTGGGGGTGGAGTACGCCACTGCCAATGCCCCCTACTACCTGGCGCCAGCGTTGGCCGTCACCCGCGCCCGCCTGGCCAAGATCAGCGACGTGCGCTGGGGCGACATCGCCCCCAACCCGCCCGCCGATGGCGACCCCGGCTATCAATGGAATCTTTCCAACGTCCGCCTGGACGACCGGGTGAAGGCGTACCAGCAGGCCGGGTTCGACTTGATGATCGAACTGCGCGCCCGCAGCTCCTGGGGCCAGGCGGTCTGGCCTACCGATTCACCCGTGGCCGCCTCCCGCCCCAAACCCGAGCATGAATCGGCCTACCAGGACTGGGTGCAGGCCGTGGTGGAGCGTTACGATGGCGATGGAGTGAACGACCTGCCGGGTCTCTTGCGCCCGATGCGCACCTACGAGATCGAGTCCGAGGCGCAGCACTGGGTCTACTGGCAGGGAGTCACCAACGAGAGCTGGACCCGGGATTACCTGGACACCTTGCGCCTGGCGGCGGCCGGCGCCCGCGCCGCCGATTCCCGCGTGCAGATCATCCTGACCGGCATCGGTGGCGGCGCCGTCTTCGATGGCTTCCCGACGGCTGACGAACTGCGCGCCCTCTTGACGGGCTTCGACCCCCAGGTACGGGATGCCCTCTGCGGCGGCATCCTTTTCGTGCAGGAGGTGATCCAGGCGCGCGACGCCTACGACCTCATCGAATTCCATGCCCTGAGCGACTACACCGGCCTCTACGCGGAGACGACCTGGCTGGCCGGTCTGCTGGACCACTACGGCCTGCCAGAGACCCCCATCTGGGCCGGCGACGCCACCAGCGCCCCGAATCTCACGGGCGACCCGCAGGCGCTCAAGGTACATCCCCTGTATCCGGAGCACGGCGAGGAACTGTTCCGCATCCTGGATACCCCCGGCGATCCCCAACATGCTGAGGTGGAGGTGTGGTACCGGAAAGAGCAGGCGGAACTGGCGGTAAAGAAGTTCGTCGTGGCGGCAGAGCTGGGCATGGGGGCAATCATGATGGGATTGGAGCAGGACTGGGCCTGGGCGCGCAACCCGGCCTTTGGCCAGCGAGACTTCGCTTACCAGGGCCTGGTGGAGCCGGTGCAGCCCTTCCAGGTGCCCGACTCCCGCCCGGCGGCCCGCAGCCTGCGGATGCTGACCGACCGCCTGACCAATTACACGGCCGTCGAACGCCTCAGCCTTTCGCCGCAGGAGCCTGGGCAACCAGCTACGCTGCAGGGACTTTACGGGCAGACAAACCGCACGAGGTGGCTCCCTCTCCCTCTGGGAGAGGGCTGGGGTGAGGGAGTGTCGCCCCTCTCCAAGCCTGGACCCATAGAGAAATGGGGGAGCGCCCTCACCCCTTCGCTTCGCTCAGGGCAAGCTCTGACCCTCTCCCAAGGGGAGAGGGAACGAACGATGTCCGCCCTTGCACCCCGTCGACGGGGTGATGGGAGATCAGGGGGCGGTCGGGTCTACGCTTACCGCTTCACCGTCAACTTCCAACCCGTCTACGTCCTCTGGTACGACGATGGCGTAGCCCAGTTACCCTGGGAGTCAGAGCCTGAGGTGACTATTTCCTTGCCCGTGAACGTGGCTCAGGTCACCCTGTCCACCCTTATCACCCGTTGGGAGCAGACGGAACCGCCGCAGCAGATTCTGACCGCCACGGGCGGGCACGTGACCTTCCGACTGGGGGAAACCCCGGCGTTGATTGAAGGGGACCGGGCAGTGGCCTCAGTCTACTTGCCCTTGGTACTTAAAAGTCTCAGTAGACCACAATTTCATGCTCCAGGGCGGTCCGTGACCCAATGGCGCTAACATTTGTCATCCTGAGCGAAGCGAAGGATCTCTGCCTTCCTGTGCCGAGTCTTACATTGGCGACATCGAGATGCTTCGCTTCGCTCAGCATGACAGTTGGCCAGCCGCACCTAGAAAAGTTAGTGCCATTAGGTCTGTGACCGGCCTTACGACGGGTCCGTGACCCATGGGCATCAAGCCAAGGATTATGTCGTACCCGTTGCGAGATTGAACCGGGCTAAAGCGCCGGTAGTGGGCTAATCCAGGCCAGGCGATTGACCCACTACCCAGCTCTTAGCCAGGTTTTGTTTGAGAGATTCATCCCGTGAAAACTACACCGAATGAGAGCGGAGTAATAGGTCGTCGGCTCGCCCTGGCCGGGGTGGTGCTGCTCGCCGCCGTGCTACACTTCTTCCGCCTGGAACAGGAGGGATACGGCAACCTGTACTATGCCGCCACGGTGAAAAGCATGCTCACCAGTTGGCACAACTTCTTCTTCGCCTCGTTCGACCCCGGCGGCTTCGTGACAGTCGATAAGCCCCCATTGGGCCTGTGGGTGCAAGCGGTAAGTGCCTGGTTGTTCGGCTTTGGCGGACTGAGCCTGCTCTTCCCTCAGGCATTGGCCGGCGTCCTCTCCGTCGCCCTGCTGTATGTCCTGGCCCGCCGTGCCTTTGGCCCCCTGGCCGGGCTGGTGGCGGCTCTGACCCTGGCCGTCACCCCCATCAGCGTCACCGCCAACCGCAACAACACCATGGACAGCCTGCTCGTCTTAACCTCGTTGCTGGCCGCCCTGGCGGTCACGCGCGCTGTCGAGACGGGCGGCCTGCGCTGGCTCCTCCTCTGTGTCCTGCTGGTAGGCCTGGGGTTCAATATCAAGATGCTCCAGGCATTTCTGGTCTTGCCCGCCTTTTACCTGGTGTACCTGGTTGCCGGTCGCACGCCGGATTCTTGGAGCACGAAGCACGAAGACATGAATGAGAGAGCCGGCCCCCCGGCCCCCCAATTCTGGGGGAAGTCAGTGGCCGGATCGAGGTTTCCCCCCCAGAATTGGGGGGGACAGGGCTTTCAAGGGTAGGTTTTTTATCATGTAGTGTTTGGCCAGGGTTCGGGCCAAAAGCGCCCGAGGGGTAAGGCCAGCCCCTTTAACAAAGTCGTCAGAATGACCAGACAGCCGCGCCGGAAACAACTCAGGAGCCGAGGCCGCGAGCGGCGGGTAGTGCGCCGGCGCGCGATGTGCGTCTCCGGCAGGGCGTCCAAGGTGCTGGCCGGCAGCGTGGCATCGGCTTCCTCACCGACACTGACCACCCACAAGGTCGCCACGGCGATGGCTAACCAGAAGCGTGCGGCCCGCTGGGGGTCTTGGATCCGGGTGTGCTGCCATTGCCACCCGCCGCGTTTGGTGTCCTTGAACCCACACTCGATCCAGGCCCGCAAGCCGTACCAACAGACCTCGGCTTGCTCGGGCGTCAGGTCGGTGAGGATCAACCACGGCTCGGTATGGCCTTCATCCCAGCGCACGAGCAGGGTGCCTTGGATCGGGCGGTGCTTGAAGCAGGTGACCCGCCCGCTCCAGCGGGCGCCCACCTGCGGCACTAAGCTACTCAACAGGCGGAACTCACTGGCGCCCTCGGGCCGAAACTTGCCGCCGGTGTTGAGGCGCAGGAAGGGATGCCAACCCAGGCTGCGGATGTGGTGGTACAGCCAGTGAGCATACAAGCCCCGGTTGGCCAACACCAACACGCACCAGTCGGCGGGGATACTCCCGCGTAGGTGGTCAAACAGGGCCAGCCAGTGGGGTTTCCAGGCGCCTTTCTCGGTAGCCAGGACGACCGCCCAGGCGACCGGGATGGCACACCCTCGGTAGACGACACTGATGACCAGGACGGTAAAACGTTGCCCCAGGGTGGTGGCGTCCATGGCCAAAGCGATTCTCCGCTCATCCGAGGCCCACCACGAGAGGATCCATTTCAGCAGAGGCGCAAAGCACCCGGTCTCATCGAGCGTCTCACGGGGCTGGCCTTTCTTGTCTTCCGCGTCGCGATACCATTCGCGCAGTTGTTGGCGGGCGGCATCTTCTTTCTTGCCCAACAGGCCCGCTAGGAAGACGGCCACGGTGGTCAGCCCACACGAGTGGGTCATGACCATCCCAAAGCTCCACAGGGCCAACACCCAGGCTTGGGGTTGGCTCAGGAGGCAGCGTTGGACATCCTACGCGAAATCGACGACTGGCGGAGCGTCGCAGTAGACCTGGGCCAACTGGGCACACTGGCCCTGCTGCAGCGCGACTACGCCGAAGCCCGCCGCCGCTACGCCGAGGCGCTGGCCGCCTTCCAGGCCCTCGGTGAGCCGGAGACCGAAGCGGTCGCCTGGCACCAGTTGGGAAGGGTGGCGGAGGAGCAGCGCGCCTGGGACGAGGCCGAACGCTGCTACCGCGAATCCCTGCGGCTGAAAGAGGCCGGGAACAACCTGGCGGGCGTAGCCCGGACCGCCAACCAGCTTGGCCTGGTGTGCAAGAACGCCGGCCGCCCGGACGAGGCCGAGACCTGGTGGAAAAAAGCACTTAACCACGCCGAGTTGCTGCCCGACCAGGGGGCAAGAGTTCTCAACAACCTGGCCGGCCTGCTGCTGGACGTGGCCGCCCGGCCGCCCGCCGCCCGCCCGGCCGCCTTTGCCGCCCGCGACCTGCTGGCCGAGGCGGAGGCGTATGCCCACCGTGCACGGGAAATCCTTGAGGCGCTCAATGACCCCTCAACCGAAGTCTGGAAAACCTACAACATCCTGGCCCAAATCGCTGCGCGCCGGGGCCGCCCGGACGAGGCGCGTGGCTGGCGACGCCGGGAGCAGGCGAGTTACGCGGCGTTTGCGGGCGCGTGGGCGCAACTGCCCGGGTGGGCAGAACCGGTGGCGCAGGCGGTCGTGGCAGCGTGCCGGGGAAACCGGGAGGCTAAAAAACAGGTTGAGGCATTGTTCCCCCAACTTGAGGCTGGGAACTGGCGGATCGTAGACGCCATCCGGCGCATCTGGGCTGGCGAGCGGGACCTGGACACCCTCACCGATGGGATTGACGCCAAGAGTGCCCTCATCGTCCGGGGCATCCTGGCGCTGCTGGCGGGGGCGTGCCCCCCCACCCCGCCCCCACCGGCCGCGGGCCGCCTGGCCGTCCGGGCGGGGCCGGGGGGGCGGGGGGAGGCCGGCGGGTAGGGATAATGCTGTCAAGCTCATGCTGCCGCTGCCGGACGCAAACGCAGCGCCCGCGCCAGCAGGGCAAACCCCACCGCCGCCGCCAACCCTATGACCAGGCCGCCGTACCAGATCGCCACTGGCGCCACCCCGTCGTCGAGATCAACCGGCAAGGTTCGCCGGCCTACAGACTCCTGGGCACGACAGGCGCTAAGGAGCAATGATTGATCCTCTCTTGAGTAGCCGCGTCCCGAACGGCGTGGGCCAAGCGCCAGGATAGCGACGAGTAATGACGAAGTCGGTGCACTCCGGTGCGCTACGGCCGGCAACGTCAGATGAACATGAAGTTAGCGGAGCACTATCCACAGGCCTCAGTCAGAGGCAGCAATACCTCCACGCCTTGAATAGCCTGTCCGACAACACGCTCGTTCAGCACCGCTTTGATGGCTTCCAGGTCAGGTAGCTCGGGCATGGCACAACCCTCTAATCTTCTACAGTCTAGTCTTCAGCGACATCCTTCAGAAACAGCGCTGAATGAACTTGGAGATTCACTTCTCACTAAATTCGTGCCCATCTGATACTCCTTGCCTCGCATAAACGGCTTGTTGCCCTCTTTATTGCTCCAATTATACTGCCTTCAACTTCGCAAGCAACACTCTAAAGGTGGCGACTACTCCCGCCGTCGCGGCCGGTACTGGATCGCCTCTGCCAGGTGGTGTGTCTTTATCTGCTCATCCCCCGCCAGGTCGGCAATCGTCCGCGCCAGTTTCAGGATGCGGTGGAACGCCCGCGCGCTCATCTGCAACTGCTGCATCGCCGCCCGCACCAGGCTGCGACCCGGTTCGTCCAGCCCGCAGAATTGCCGCACCTCGGCCGGCCCCATGTCGCCGTTGCACGCCAGCCGCGTCCCCTCAAACCGCTGCCGCTGAATCGCCCGGGCCTTCTCCACCCGCTCTCTCACTTTGGTTGACGCCTCGGCCAATTGGGTCCCGGTGAGCTTGTCGTAGTCCACGCGGGGCACGTCGATGTGGATGTCGATGCGGTCCAACAGTGGGCCGGAGATGCGCTTCTGATAGCGGGTGACGGTGGAGGTGGAGCAGGTGCACTCCTTGACCGGGTCGCCGTAATAACCGCAGGGACACGGATTCATCGCCGCAATCAGCATGAAGTTGGCCGGGAACTGGAGAGTGCCTGTCGCCCGGGCTATCGAGACAACTTTGTCCTCGATCGGCTGGCGCATGACCTCCAGCACGCGCTGGCCGAATTCGGGTAGTTCATCCAGGAACAAAACGCCTCTGTGCGCGAGCGAGATTTCTCCAGGGCGTGGCCAATGCCCACCTCCAACTAGACCGGCGTGGCTGATGGTGTGGTGCGGCGCGCGGAATGGCCGGTGGCGAATCAGCGGCTGGTCCGAGGGTAACATGCCGGCCACGCTGTAGATTTTGGTGACTTCCAGGGCCTCGTCGATCGACAGGGCGGGCAGGATAGACGGCATGGCGCGCGCCAGGAGCGTCTTACCCGCGCCGGGGGCGCCACTCATCAGCACATTGTGCCCGCCACTGGCCGCGACTTCCAGGGCGCGCTTCACGTGCTCTTGCCCTTTGATCTCCATGAAGTCGGTGGCATACGGCGGCGGGTCGTTGGCGATCAAGTCGAATTGGGGGGTGAAAGGCGAAATGGGCTGAAGGTCCTGGAGGTGGCGTAAGAGGGTGTTCAGGTTATCCACCGGTAGGACTTCGACCCCCTGAATCAGAGCGGCTTCGGCGGCATCGCCAGCCGGGACGAAGACACGTTGCAGGCCGCGCTCGCGGGCCAGGCTGACCATAGGCAAAATGCCGTCGGTGTGGCGTACGCTGCCGTCCAGTGACAGTTCGCCGATGAACATGGCGCTGTCCAGGGAATCAGGCCAGGCTTGCTCCGAAGCAACCAGGATGCCGACGGCGATGGGTAGGTCGTAGGCCGGGCCTTCCTTGCGCAGGTCCGCCGGGGCCAGGTTGACGATGATGCGCTTGAGGGGGAATAGCATGCCGCTGTTCTGGATAGCCGTGCGGACGCGTTCTTTGCTCTCGTTTATGGCGGCGTCAGGTAGCCCGACGATGTTAAAGGCAGGCAGTCCCTGGGAGATGTCCACTTCGACCTCGACGACGGCTCCGTCCAATCCCACCAGGGCGCAACTCGTGACTTTGGCGAGCATGGACACCTCCTGTGTCAGCTATCCACCTACGGATACCCGCGCCGGGCGATCTCGTTGCCCGCCGTATCACGCAGGATGGCCTCGTCGCTATTGTTGTCCCAGGCCGGATCAGAGCGGTTCCAATACAGGTCGGTTGGGCCGTGGGGACCGGCTTGGGTCCAGATGCGTACCCGGCCCTGGGATGGAAGCGTGAACCCATCGGGGAAAGTGAATACATTGCCATCACGAACCTCGGTCAGCGTCCAGTTTGAGAGATCGACGGCGGCGATACCCACGTTCTCTAACTGAAGTGACTCGAACTCCATCTCATTGCAGGTGCCGGGCAGGTTGAAGTTCACCTGGCCCGGGTCGTAGCGAATGGGGTACCGGATGCGGATGTCGGTACCGGGTGGTGCAACGACCTGGGCTGACAGTGTCCCCTGCGACCGGCAGGCGATCAGCGCTATTTCATCGACGTACAGCGCCGTCGGGTGGCCGTCGCCGTCGTTGTAGACCTCAAGATACAGCTCGACTGCATTGCCCGCCAGCCGGGCAACCAGATCAGGCGACAGAACGACGGTTTGGGCACGCCAGCCATCAGTGCCGCCAGTGGACCCTGCCAGCCAAAGCAGTAGTTTAACCGGCACACCAGCGCCTGTGCGCAAGAGCACCTCTTGCCAATCCCCTGTGTCGTCCTGGGTGATGCTGTAGTAGGCAAAGTGCACCGTCACGCTGACCGCATCAGTGGGCAATAATAGGGATTGGCTGGCAATTGACCAACCTTCCGCTCCGTCGCCAGGTCCTTCGGTGCCAAGTCGCAGCGAGCGGATGCCGCGGGAGGCGCGGGTTGTACTGAAAGCCGCCGGCCGTTCGGTCGTAGCGAAGGTCCACCCGCCATCGACCTCAAAGTCGCCGTTGACCACCAGGTCTGTACAACCGGGGATGCCGCCTGGCGTCGGCGTGGCGGTAAGGGTGTCGGTGGCGACCGGTGGCAGGGTGAGGGTAGTCGAAGGCGTTGGCGACGATACCGGGGTCCCGGTAACCGCCGGTGTGGCGGTGACTGTCTCAGACGCGACCGGGGTCAGGGTGAAGATGGCCGAGGCGGTTGGCGAGGGCGTCGGGGTGTCAGTGGCGGGCACTGGTGTGCCTGTGCTGGTCGGAGTGGCTGTGGTCGAGCTGGTCGCGGTGGGCGACGGAGTGTGGGTGGGGCCAGGCGTTGGTGCCACCCAGTTGCGGGCCAGCAGGGGCAGGTAGAGCAGCCGGTCGAGCACGGGGGTGCTAGTGCTCGTCGGAGTAGTGGTCCGGGTGAGCGTCGGGCTCGGAGTCTCCGTTGGCTCTGGCGTGCCGGGCAGCACACGCAATATGGCTTCGTCCCAGTAGACGGTGTTGTCCTTGACCCGGGCGATTGGCGAGCCCCGCAAGTAGACGGTGACGTGATTGCTCTTCGCCTGCGCGAACGCTCTGAGTTTGACCCACGTATCGTAGCGCGGGGGCATTTCCAGAGGCGACCAAGCGATCGGCTGATCGCCGGTCTCGGGTGGGTCGAGACCAAGTTCGGCCGGCGCTCTGCCCAGGGGATCGATACCTACCGCCACCCGATAGGTACCGTGGCTGTTGCCCTTGGCGTTACAGGCTTGCAGTGGCGAGACGCACGGGTCATCACAGTCGCTGCTGTGCACCCGGACCCAGGCCGAGAACTCCAGCCAGTCACCGGGATTGACGGTCACCTGTTGATAGATGCCCGCGTCGTGGGTGCCGTAGCTCGTGAAGTAGCGCTGAGCCTTTTCCCCATGAAAGAACCAGGTGCCGAAACGGTAGACCCGGCCGTTACGAATATCTTCAGCCAGCTCGGCCGTGTACTCCGGGCGGCGGAAGTAGCCCTCAGCGGTTTCTTGGGGAGTGCCCTGGTGCCACCACGGCACCCAGCCGTTCGCGACGTTGACCTCAGAGGCATTTTGCCACTGCGTGTAGCCTTCCTCGAAGCCCGGGTTGACCAGCAGGTTGTTGACATCAACCACCTGGACGCGTCTCACGTTTAAGGTTGAGACTTCCGGCACGAGTAGCGGTTCAAACATCGGAGAGAGGCTAAGACCAATCACAAAAGCAGCCAGAAATAGCAGGGGCAGTCGTAATAGCATACAGGTAGGCGCGCTCCTCTCGAGGGGATCGACGTTCCAGGCTGGCAAGTGTAGCACAGGATGCCCGAAAGCGCAAGGCAGCCCTATGTAGAAGCCAGGCAGCCGGTAAGAATCCCTTCAATATAGATGGGATGGTCTACCCAGCCGCCACGCCCCAGCACCAAGCTCGTGATTCTGACGATTACCCTACGCCTGACTGACTGTTACGTAATTTTTACGCCAACCCCATATCTGCATCGAGCTGAAAACGTTGTTACAGGTAGAAGAATCTGGTTCTCGTGGCCACGGCGGCCCTGGGGAGGAGTTGTCAGACAGATTAAGGAGAGAGCAGTAACTTTGGAAACATTAAATCGTCAATAGTGCAGTAAGCCAGGTGGCCCCAGCCTGGTGCCCAACCAGAGAAGACGGAAAGTGGAGGTGAACAGATGAATACGACAATTCTGGTTTTGGCGCTGTTTCTGTTATTGGTGTGGTGCAACACGTTGGGCATGACCCGCCGTTAACGGCCCGGTCACTGGGGCATCGCAGACACGCCCGCCAGTGCCCTGCGGGTTCTTCTCCTCCGGATTGAGGGGCGAAACTTATATAGGTTTCGCCCCTCATTCTTTTCTCGGCAGGGGGTGACGGCCCTACAGCGTGTGACGTTCTCCCGGTTTGAGGATCACGCACCTGGTCCGCGTCTCTGCCTCGACCTGCTTCGCGAAGGCATGCACGTCCTGGTCAATCAATCCCCAGGTGCTGTAGTGCATGGGGATGACCAGCTTTGGGTGTAGTAGTTGCACAGCGTAGAGCGCATCATCCGGCCCCATCGTAAAGTTGTCGCCGATGGGGAGCAAAGCGACGTCCAGGTTCTCCCGCTCGCCGATGAGCTTCATGTCGTAGAAGAGGGCAGTGTCGGCGGCATCGTAGATCGTTTTGCCACCGGTTTTGACGATGAAACCGCAAGGATTGCCGCCGTAGCTGCCATCCGGGAACGACGAGCCGTGATGCGCAATCGTCAACTTCACCCGACCAAAGGGGAAATCACGACCACCGCCAATGTGCAGCGGGTGAGCATTGGCGCCCTGGCTCTGAATGTAGTTGGCAATCTCGAAGTTGCTGATGACCGTGGCTCCAGTGCGCCTGGCGATGGCGACCGCGTCACCCAGGTGGTCCCCATGGGCGTGGGAGACCAGGATGTAGTTGGCCTGAACCTGATCGGGTTTGAGATCGGCGACGGGATTTCCTTCAAAGAAGGGGTCGATCACGAGACGGTAGCCGTCGCTTTCGATAGTCCAGGTTGCATGACCGTGGTAGTGCAGTATGACTGGCATAGTCTATCCTCCTTTTCTGAAAATCGAGGCGCTCAGCAGTTATCAGCCATCAGCCTCGTACTCAAGCAGGCTGACGGCTGATAACTGCTGGCTGAATGCTTTTACGCGCCCGGGCGAGTTGTCGTCGAACCTCGGCTGTGGCCGTGCCGCCAGGCGCGGCCTTTTGTTCGACTGCCTGGCGAAAGTCAAATAGGGTGTAAACGTCCTCAGTAAAATGTGGCGAGGCAGCCTGGAAATCGGCCAGGCTGAGATCCCGCAAGGTCACGCCCCGGTCGAGGGCGAAGCGCACCAGCCGGCCGGCGACGGCGTGGCTCTCGCGGAAGGCTACGCCGCGCCGGACAAGATAGTCGGCCAGGTCAGTGGCGAGCATGGCGTCGTCCAGGGCGGCGGCCATGCGCTCGGGGCGAATGGCGAGGGTTCGGATCGCCCCAGCCACCACAGGCAGGGCCAGTTCCAGGGTATCAACAGTGTCGAACAACGGCTCTTTGTCTTCCTGGAGGTCTTTGTTGTAGGTTGACGGGAGACCCTTAAGCGTCGTTAACAGGGCCATCAGGTGGCCGGTCAGGCGGCCGGCTTTTCCCCGGACGAGTTCCATCGAGTCCGGGTTTTTCTTTTGGGGCATCAGGCTGGAACCGGTGCTGTAGGCATCGTCCAGTTCGACGAAGCCGAACTCGGCCGTCGAAAAGACAATGAGATCTTCGGCCAGCCGGCTGAGGTGGACGCCAAGCAGCACCGAGGCGAACAGGAATTCGGCGATAAAATCGCGGTCGCTGACGGCGTCCATGCTGTTCGCGGAGACGGCGGCGAAACCGAGGTCCTGCGCCAGGAAGTCACGGTCGACGCCGAGGGAGTGGCCGGCCAGGGCGCCGCTACCCAGGGGCAGGACGGAGGTGCGCCGGGCCGCATCGGCCAGGCGGTCGCGGTCGCGGGCGAGCATCCAGAAGTACGAGAGCAGCCAGTGGCTGAACAGAACCGGCTGGGCGCGCTGCAGATGGGTGTAGCCGGGCATGAGCACGTCGAGGTGAGCCTCGGCCTGGTCGACCAGGGCGGCCTGGACTTCGGCTGCAAGACGATCGATGCGGCGGATGGCGTCCAGAACGTAGAGGCGGACGTCGGTGGCAACCTGGTCATTACGGCTGCGACCGGTGTGCAACTTCCCCGCAACCGGGCCAATCAGCTCGTGCAGCCGGCGTTCGACCGCCGTGTGAATGTCTTCGTCGGCTGGCTGAACCTCGAACCGGCCGGTGGCGAACTCCGCCCGGACGCGCTCCAGGCCGTCGAGAAGGCGGTCGCGCTCGTCAGAGGTGAGTAGGCCAGCCCGCGCCAGGGCTTTCGCCCAGGCTTTCGAGCCGGTGATGTCGGCCTCATACAGGCGCCAGTCGAAGTCGATGGAGGCGTTGAAACGTTCCATCACGCTATCCGTTGGCTTGTCGAAACGACCGCCCCAAAGTTTCATGGCCAGCTCCCCTGTTGTCAGGCATGGCCCGTTGGACAGACAACGAAGGCGCGGCGGATACGCCGTTGGCCAGCCTCGTCGTAGTCGACGTAGTAGGGAGTCTGTTGGGCCATCAGCCGGTCGAGACTGACGGTTTCTCCAGGTTGGGTAAAATGAATGCTGCCTGTAGCAACCAGCTTCTTGACGTTCTCCTGGACCGCCGCCAGATCACGCCTGGCCAGGGCACTGTGATGAGAAGTAACGATTTTGCCTTGGACGTCAGCGTGCAGGCTGAGGCCGCCGCTGACTTGCACCAGGCAGCCGTTCGCCTCACCGAACTCAGGACCATCCAGCCGTACTTCGCGGGTAGCGACGAATTTGAGGACTTCCTCGCCAGGCTGTGCGGTGATGCTTTGAGTAAAGGAGAAGGTCACCTCACGCGGCAACTCCAGCGCGGTCTTGACCTCGTCCGGCAGTTCGACCCCGGGCGCAGCCACACGAGGGAGGTCGATCTCAGGAGGCGCACCCAGTACGCGTACTTCTTCACCACTAGAGCGAATCTGGTAGCGTGGCGGGAGGGCGCGCGCTGCAACTCCGGTGACAGGTTTGAAGGCGTCAGCATCGGTTGCCTTGAGGATGCGCCGCTTGACGAATGCATTGCGCAAGACCGGGTAATATTTGCTGTTGAAATTGAGCCGGTCCGCCTTGAACATCGCGGTGGCGATGGTCTGGTAGGTCGCCTCACCCGGCGGAGCCAGCTCGACGCCGCGGGCTAAGATCTTGCCGGCGTCCTCGCGGGCCTGCGTCAGGGCGGTGTCTGCCGCCGCGTTGGCGCGGAGCAGCTTATAAATGCCGACGAGGATGTCATAGAAGGCGCCGGTGAAGACGCGGGAGAAGTTGTGGGGTTCGGCGCTCAGGCGCGACTGGGGCGCGCTGGAGGGCAAGTCTTCCGGCGGCCGATAGCGGAATCTGTTCACGGCGTCGCGCAGTGCATCTTTGCGCGATGCGCTTGGGCCGGCCACGTTGAAGATCGCCTGGCCGAGCTGCTCTGCGAGGCGGGAGACCAGGTTGCTTTTAGTCAGGTCGCCGCCGGTTTCTGAGAGCACTGCGTTGCGGATGCCCTGATCGGCCAGGGTGGTCAGGATGGCAGAACAGTCGCCAAAGGATTCGTGGAAAGCGGCCGTCTCGGGATGGAGGGCGTCCCAGTATTCGGGATGACGTTCGTCGAGGATGGCGTGCCCGGCTTCGTGGGCGGCAATGTCCAGACTTTCGCCAGCATAGACCATCTGGCCCGTCTTGGGGTCCCGGTCGTAGAAGAAGCGTAGGCTGGCACGATCGTAGTAGGCATTAAAGTCGCGCCCGGCGCGCGGCACCACCCGCAGCGGTCCGCTGGTGCTTTGCCAACGGTCAAACGGTAAGTGGAACAAGTTGTCCCACGACGCTACCGTCTGGGTGAGCGCGACGTAGAGCTGGACAGCGCCAAACCCAGCCGTCCCAGGCTGGAACACGCCAGGCTGGCCATTCCATTTATCGATGGCAAAGCCCGGCCGGCTGGGCAGCGGGAACGGAACCTGGGTCAGAGCGGCATGCTGGGCGCCGGGGTCGTTCGGATAGAAGTTGACGGGGGTTGGCGGCATCAGAATCCTCCTGGGAGTGATGCGTAATGCGTGATGCGTAAGGAGGTCTCCAGGACGCCGTAGCTTCCTTTGAGTACTTCAGCTTTGAGTACTTCACTTTGAGTACTTCAACACGCATCACATGTCACGCATCAGCTCATATAGGCCCGTCGCAGGCGTAGCTTGCCCTGCTCATCACGGGCCAGGTAGAACGGTTTGCGGGCGGCGATGGCGCGCGCGGCGTCCGCCTCGGTGCTGGATTCGATTTCATTGCGAGCGACCAGGTTCCTGACGTTCGCGCGGACGGCGTCAAGATAGCGAGGGTCTTTTGGCTTAACCTGGTGATCGACCAGATCGCCTTTGCGGCTGAAGCGCAGCGTAAGTGCGTTGGGTACGTCGACAGTGACACCACTGGCCGGGCCGAGTTCAGGGCCTTCGAGCTGGACGGGCTGGCTAAAGCTGTATTCTACGATAGTCTGGCCGCGGGGACCTGCCGAGAGGTTCTCGAAAGTCAGACGAGCATCGGCGGGTAGATCGAGGGCTGATTTCACCGCCTCGGCGAAGGTCGGGGCCTGGTCGCTGGAGAAATCTGGCGGAAGGGTCAACTTTGACTCATCGCGCATGGTAATCACCTCCAGCGCTAATTATAGCCGTTAGAGGGGTGGATGGCAAGGGAGCACGCACGCTTGGCATACGAGAAAGCTTAAAACTCAGGTTACCTTTTATATCACAGAACGCCAGCCGGCGCAGGCCATGGCATACAAGCAATGGGGGTCAAATTCGCGACGGGGTCACAATATGTGGGATGTCGGTGGGGTGCGCATCTGGGGGTGCTGTCAATAGCTTGCCAAAGAGTAAGAGATTTGGTAGAATAGGATTGCGATCGTCGCATATAGCGGCGGAGGAAATCGACGGAGCCAACGGCCACATTCTAGCCCACATCGTAGCTTGCGCCTCCGGTTCCTCAATAGCTCTTATCAGGGCAGTCCACTATTCCTGAGCGGACCAGAGAGCTGGTCCGCAGTTTTGACTGTGGCAGTGGCAGCCTGGTCTGTGCCTGGGTGTTGCTTGTGCCAGTGTCACAGTCTCCCCTCCGCTCGCCCACCTCTCGATCGCCGGGTCATCAACAGATTATACAACCTCATTGCATCGTCGCCAACCGTTGACGGTGAGCCTGCCGTGCCTGTGTAAAATCAGGTCATGGTGGAGGGGCTTTTTTTCTCTGAACCCAGGCGCTGTCAACGGATCAATATCCAGTGAGGAAATGTCAAAGTGATGCACACTATGACTCAATATCGCACGCTGGCACAGCCCCCCCTGTCGCTGGAAGAAATCTGGCAAGCCACCCTGGGTGAATTGCAATTGCAAGTGACAAAGGCAACTTTCGAAACCTGGCTGAAACCCACTTTTCTTGTATCCCAGGAAGACGGCACCTTTATAGTGGCGACCCCCACGATGTATGTTAAGGACTGGCTCGAAAACCGGTTGCTGGGCACGATCAAACGCTGCCTGTGCAACGTCGTGGGGCGGAGCGTCGATGTCCGGTTCACGGTACGGACCCAACAAGGACACGAGCTGGACCCACCCAGCTTGCTCGAAGGACTACCCCTGGCCGCGCCCCCTGCTCGCGAGCCAACAAGACTCCAGGCGCGCTACACCTTCGAGACTTTCGTC
>JBBITV010000019.1:0-19625 GCA_037440585.1 Chloroflexota bacterium | reverse complement strand
CCAATGACCAAATTCCAAATCCCAATGACCAAATTCCAAATCCCAATGACCAAATTCCAAATCCCAATGACCAAATTCCAAATCCCAATGACCAAATCCCAAATCCCAATGACCAACAACTTCTTTTGGGATTTGGTCATTGGGATTTAGTCATTTCGAGATAGAGCTGTGTCGTCTGGGGCAACGGCGATACGCCGAGCTCTTCGCGCAAGCGTGTAACACATTGCTCGTAAGTGCGCAGGACCAGCGGGCGATTACCACGGGCGTGGTAACAGCGCATGAGCAGCCGGTAGGCCTCCTCCCAGAGGGGATCTTTAGCGAGGATGGCCTGGCACAACCGGATCGGCTCCTGATATTGGCCAGCTTCGACCAGCAGCTCGGCCAGGCGCGCGGCTGCAGAAAGGTAGAGCACCAGCAGGCGTTCGCGCTCGGCGGTGGCCCAGTCTTCGTAGAGAGCCTCGGGCAGGTAATCGCCAGTGTAGAGATCAACGGCGGCGCGGTAGTGGGCGATGGCCGTCGCCGGATAATTGGTTTCCGCGCGTTCCGCCTGGGCGATGGCTTGCTCGAAAGCCTCGGTGTCCACCCACAACGGAGCCTCACGGTTGAGCCCATAGGTCTCATTGCGGCGCTGCACGTAGGTCGGCGTGGCGCGCGGCAAGCGATCAGGCTCCAGTGCATGCTGCAACGCATTCAGTGCGACCTTGAAATTGCGGTCCCCCTGGGCAGGATCTAGATCGGGCCAGAGAGCGTCGATAATCTGTTCTTTCTGGAGAAAGCGCCAGCGTTCGGTAAGGAGCAACTGGAAGAGCTGGCGAGCCTTCTCGCGCTGCCAGGCGGTCTCTGGCAATTCGGCGTCGTCGCGCCAGACACGAAAGGGACCAAGGGTGTAAACACGGAGCATACCGCCGATTCTACCACACTTGCCGCTATCCGGCAACCAATTTTAGGCAATACCGCAAAACTCGCCCCTTCGCCCTGCTCAGGGCAGGCTCTGTCATGCTGAGCGAAGCGAAGCATCTCTGCGCTCCAATGAAAGTCTCGGCGCAACGGAGCAGAGACCCCTTCACAAAGCATACCCTGAACGAAGTGAATGGGTGAATAATGCGCTAGTGCCAAAAAAAGACCAGGTGCTGCGCCCACAGCACCTGGTCTTCATGCAAGGAGGAGAACCTCTAACTGGGCCCCGTCTGGCCTCACTTTTTTGACGCGCGAGGCACATCAAATCTTACAACTGGGCGCCTGTTTCATAGCGTAACGCATTGAAATAATTGGGGCCTTCTGGTATAATATTCGTGCCACTGACCTTCCGCTCGTGCGCCGGCATCCCCGATGGCCCCCGAGGCTCGTCCCTCGCATCGAATGATCGGCCCCTTCAATCGAGGTGGTGCCAACCGCCGGGCAAAGAGGTGAAGACCTGCATGTCGCCCAGTCGGTTGCATCGAATCATCTGGCCTATTCTTACCGGTCTGGTTGCCATATTCATTCTCTCCTTCGGGCTGCCCCTGATCCATGCCAGCCCAGCGGTGCAGACCACCGCCACGCTCCGCGTTGATCCGGCGACGCAGGTTGTCGCGCCGACGGAGTCTTTTACGGTCGCCATACGCCTCGATCAGGCTCAATCGTTAGGTGGCTTCGAGTTCGATCTGGAGTACGACCACACCGTTGTGCAGGTGGTCACGATCACCATTGGTAACTTCCTGGCCACTCCTGGTCGCCAGGTGATCACGCTTGGGCCTCTCATCGATAACCATGCTGGTCGCGCGGCCTTTGGCGCAGTCAGTTATGGCACGGGACCCGGAGCGAACGGAAGCGACGGCTTGCTAGCCACGGTCCGGCTCAACGCACAGAACGCAGGCTCCACGTCTCTGACACTTACCAATACGCAACTCGTCAGCACGACAGGTACCCGCCAGCCCTCCACCACACAGGCTGGAAGTGTGATCATCCAGACTGGCCTCGGCACCATAAACGGGTCCGCGGCCTTGCAAGGGCGCAACCAATGTGATGCGATCCAGGTCGTCTGGGATACGGAGCTGCCGGTCTCCCGGCCCTGCAGTTTCACTCTGGTGGGGATTCCCGCAGGCATCCACCGGGTGAGCCTATTCCATACCGGCTACCTCTCGACGACCCGCGCCAACGTTTTGGTCAGTGCCAGCCAGACGACAACGCTACCCGCCGTCACCCTCCTGGCAGGTGACACGAACGGCGACGGAGTGGTCGACATTGTCGATCTCGTGACCATTGGAATCGCTTATGGGAGCAGTCCGCCTTCAATCCCCCAGGCAGACATCAACGGCGACGGTGCCGTCACTATCGTTGACTTGACATTGCTGGGAATCAACTACCTGAAGCGCGCACCGACGCCCTGGTAGTGGCTTCGCGATTTCTTCTCTACCCCCTTGTCGTGGGGAATCGTCCTCTTAAAAGGGGGCTTGGGGAAACGAGCCGGGTAGAGGCCTGAAACCTGCAACAGAGAGGATTACGATGCTTAAGGCTGGACAATGGTCAAGGAAGCATGGCCGATGTATCGAGTGCGGAACGAACGACCGACCGCACTATGCCCATGGGCTCTGTAATCGCTGCTATATGCGCCTCTACAAGCGCCGCCAGCGTGACGTCCGTCGCGAGCGAATGGACCCGATCCCAGCGGCTAAATCCCAATGACCAATGACCATGAATGTTAGTCATTGGTCATGGCTAAGAGTTGCCAGGACGAGGTGTAAGAACTGAGACGTGCTGACCTGGCTGCCAGGCGGGGACGGGCTCAGCACAGTATGGACAAATCTCCCACTCCATACGCAGCGGGCGGCTACAGGTCGGGCAGGCTCGCTTGAGCTGTGTGCGACACGCCGGACATACCAGAAAGTCCGTCTCGACCGGGGCCTGGCACTGCGGGCAAGAGGCACGCCCTTCCAGGCCCGAGAGCAACGTCTCTTCGGTGAGGGCGCGTTCGTAGGCATCCGCCACCGTCTCTTTGGGACGTAGCAGCAGGTAGAGTCCCCAGCCAAACACACTGAAAACGAGGACCAGGAGCACCGCCAGGATTTGAGAGAAGACATCGCGCGTCCGAGACCGGATATCCCGGAAAGTCCAAACGACAAGGCCAATTGAAAAAGCTGCTAATCCAGCACCCAGGCCAAAAAACATCAGTTGCAGCAGGCGGCTGGCCGTCCGGACTATTTGCGAGATGGTATTGGGGTCGATTTCTGGCATGGTAGATTCCTCTCCTGCGATTTGGCCTGGGGTCCTGCACTCTGAGAAGTGCTGGGCCTTTCACGGCGCAAGTGGTGTACAGGCTGGTATGACCGCAGCATTTCTGGAATTATATCATCTTCCCTATATTTTGACCAATAACCAAGGCCCAAGTTTGGTTTTTGGATTTGGTCACTGGCTATGGAGAGGGATTTGTCTGTGTCTCCGTTGTGTGGTATAATCGTCTCAACACAAGCGACACTGAGAGGCATTCAGGGGAAAGGAGCGAAGCATGATTGAGGTCACTGTCGATAGTATCCGCGTAAGCCTGATCTCGCACCATCGAGTGGTCGTATTGAAAGAGATTGGTTCAGAGCGCTATCTGCCCATCTGGATCGGCCAATTCGAAGCGGATGCGATTACTATTGGCTTGCAAGGAGTTGAAATTGCTCGCCCGCTGACACATGACTTGTTAAAATCCCTTATCGACCAGACCGGTGCTAGCGTCTCGCACATTCTGGTAAGTGACCTGAGAGACGATACTTTCTACGCTCAGATCGTCTTAGCTGCGAATGGGAGACAACTCGAGTTCGTTGCGCGTCCTAGCTATGCCATAGCCCTTGCGGTGCGAGCCCGCGCACCTATTTACGTTATGGAACCCATCATGGATCGCGCCGCGATTGTACCGGCTGAAGAGGAAGAGAAGGCGGGTACTGAGGACGACGAGAAGCTGGCTGTGTTCCGTGAGTTTGTCGATAGTCTGGATCTGGACGACTTTCCCGGTTCAAAAGAAAATAACTAGTCCCTCACAAGACTCGGTCGCTCTTAAACTTGACATTGCCGGCCACCCACGCCAACGGGTGCTGCTACCCCGAACCGTGCGGTGGCCCTTTCTTCTAACTTGACAGTTAATCATTCTCCACGTATACTATAGAACGTCTGTGCTATCACGCGCAGGCTTTTGCGGTCAAGAGATTTGCCGCCTGGTAAGAGAGGACGCTGTGTCAGTTGATAAGCTCCCCCCCCAGAACGTCGAAGCCGAGCAATCTGTCCTGGGCAGCCTGCTCCTGGATCGAGACGCGATTATCAAAGTTGCCTCGTTCCTTCAGCCAGATGACTTCTACCGAGAAGCCCACGGCCAGATATACGTGGGGATGCTGCATCTCTACGAACGGCGCGAGCCAGCCGACCTGGTCACCCTCTGCGACGAGCTCGACCGGCGCGGGCAGCTTGACAGCGTTGGCGGGCCAGCCTATCTAACCAGCCTGGTCAACACCGTTCCGACCTCGGCCCACGTGGAGCACTATGGGCGTATTGTAGAGCGCGCCGCCCTGCGGCGCCGGCTGATCGATGCTGCTGCCCGCATTGCCGAGATTGCCTATGACGAGACATCAGACGAGATCGATGATGTCATCGATCGGGCTGAGCAACTGGTCTTTGGCGTCGCCCAGCGCCGCCTGGCGCGCGAACTGGTTCCCATCAGCAAGGTTCTCTACGACTACTTCGACCGGATCGAGTACCTGCAGCAGCACCAGGGCTCTGTCCTGGGCATCCCTACCGGCTTTGTCGACCTGGACAAGTTGCTGGGCGGCTTCCAGCCGTCGGATCTGATCATTGTGGCCGGCAGGCCGGGTATGGGAAAGTCTTCCCTGACGCTCTCTATAGCGGAGAGCATAGCTGCCAAGGGCCAGGGAGCAGTAGCCATCTTCAGCCTGGAGATGTCGTCGGAGCAGCTCGTCCAACGGTTGATCGCCGGCGAAACCGGGATCGACTCACAACGGCTGCGCCTGGGCCAGCTCCGCGACAACGAGATCGACCTGGTGGCACGAGCCATCGGACGTCTTTCGGAGATGCCCATCTACCTGGATGACTCGGCCGACATCTCGCCCTTCGAGCTACGCACCAAGGCGCGCCGTCTGCACACTGAGTATCCGCTGTCACTGGTCATCGTGGACTATCTCCAACTGATGCGCAGCGGGGTGCGATCCGAGAACCGCGTCCAGGAGATCTCATTTATCTCGCGCTCGCTGAAGGCGCTGGCGCGTGAGTTACGAGTACCGGTGATGGCGGCTTCGCAGCTTTCGCGCGCGGTCGAAGCTCGCCAGGACCGCCGGCCGCAATTAGCCGACCTACGTGAGTCAGGCTGCCTCAGCCGCGAGACTCTGGTTTACTTGCCGGATCAGGGCATATACCGACCTATTGAACAACTCGTCGGCCAAAGCGGGTTCCGCGTCCTCGCGCTGAGCACCGAGACCTGGCGGCTTGAGCCCTGCCCGGTTAGTCGCGTCTTTGCCACCGGCTTTAAGCCAGTCTACCACTTAAAGACGCGCTTGGGACGCAGCGTGCGTGCGACGGCGAACCATAAGTTCCTCACCATACACGGCTGGCGACGTCTTGATGAACTCGCCTGCGGTACGCGGATTGGCCTGCCGCGGTGGCTGCCAAGTCCCACACAAGCCACAATGAGGGATGCAGAACTCGCGCTGTTGGGCCACCTCATTGGTGATGGATGTACACTGCCTCGGCACGCCATCCAATATACCACTCGAGAGCTTGCATTGGCCGAAACCGTGGCTAACCTTGCGACTGAGATTTTTGGCGACGCGATAAAGCCTAGAATTCGACAAGAGCGTCGTTGGTACCAGGTTTATCTGGCTGCAAGCCAACCTCTCACCCACAATACGCATAACCCCATCACCGAATGGCTGGAGAAACTGGGCGTTTTTGGCTTGCGTTCTCACGAGAAGCGAGTGCCCAATCAAGTTTTTGCCCAGCCATCTGCTAGTATCGCCCACTTCCTACACCACTTGTGGGCTACTGACGGCTGCATCCATCTGAGTCACGGCAAAGCTCGTTACGCCAATATTTACTATGCCTCAAGCAGCGCCGAGTTGGCACGGGATGTTCAGTCGCTACTGTTACGTCTAGGCATCAATGCGATCCTGTCACGTCATGCACAGTCAGGCAAAGGCCGTGATCAATATCACGCAATAGTCAGTGGCAAGCTCGATATAGAGGGTTTTGTGACCCAAATCGGTGCCCTGGGGCGGGATAAGACGATGCACCAGGCAGCTATTGTCGATCACCTGGCTCAACGCTCGGCTAACACGAACCGCGATATTCTTCCACGCGAGGTCTGGCAACTCATCGCTGTGCCAGCGATGCAAGCGGCAGGCCTGACGACACGCCAGACGCAAGCACGCCTGGGCAACGCCTATTGTGGCACTGCCCTCTATAAAGCTAACCTCAGTCGTGAGCGCGCCGCCCGGCTGGCAAAGGTTGTCGGCTCGGAGGAATTGGCCAAGCTAGCGCAGAGCGATGTTTATTGGGACGAAATCGTAGCGATTGAGCCAGACGGCGAGACCGAGGTTTAAGACCTGACAGTTGAGGGGCTGCACAATTTTGTTGCCAACGACATAGTTGTACACAACAGCATCGAGCAAGATGCCGATGTCGTCATGTTCATCTACCGCGACGAGGTCTACCATCCCGACACGGCCTTCAAGAACGTCGCCGAGCTCATCGTCGCCAAGCACCGCAACGGCCCAACTGGCAAACTCGAGCTCGGCTTCATCCAGGAGCAGACCAAGTTTGTGAACCTGTATCGCGAACCTGCGAGATAAAGGCTTATGGCGGACTTCGACGGTTTCCCTTCCGGCAAGGTCCGTTACACCGCGATCCCTGACCTCTTCTTCAGCGCGGTCCTTCCGGAAATCGATAATCTGGCCGAGTTAAAGGTGACGCTGCACGTCTTCTGGCGGCTCCAGCGCAAGTCCGGTGACTCTGCGGCAGTCCCTCGCCCCGCTCAAGAGCCTGCTCCCACCGACGTGAAGGGACACGGCTCAGGGCAGGCTCCGCTCTACATTGGCTTGTCTGAACTCCTGGCGGATCGCGACCTGATGGCCGGCCTGGCTGGGGTGGCGGCTACGGCGGAGCAGGCACTACGCGATGGGCTGGCACGCGCGGTCGAGCGACGCACTTTGCTCCAGATAGACGTAGCCGGGCCGGATGGCACTGAACCGTGGTTTCTGCCTAACACGGAGCGCGGGCGGCGGATACTGGACCAGATCGAGCGGGGGGAATTGGAAGTTCGCGCACTGTCGCCTCGCCCGGCGGCGCAACCCGTGGCGCACCCCAACATCTTTACGCTGTACGAGCAGACCGTGGGCCTCTTCTCCCCGCTGCTCAGGGACGAGTTGCTCGAAGCTGAGCAGCAATACCCGCCGGGGTGGATTGCTGAAGCGTTCAAGATCGCCGCAGAAAACAATGTCCGCAAATGGACCTACGTGCGCGCCATCCTGGAGCGCTGGGCGACGGAAGGCAAGGACGATGGAACGAATAAGCGACGTACTGAAGAGGATCCGGATCGATACCTCAAGGGCAAATATGCCCCCTTCATCCGTCACTGATAGCCTACCGGTTGACCCGGTAGCGCCACAACCCCTCCGCCACGACGCCTGCCCCAGGTGCGGCGGATTCGGCTTCCTGCGCCGGGACGTCCCCCTCGGCCACGCTGACTTTGGCCGGGCGATCCCGTGTGACTGCAAGATCGCCGAGCTCAGTGAAGCGCGCCTGGACGATTTACGGCGCGCCAGCAACCTGGATGCCCTGGTCCACATGACTTTCGAGCGCTTCGTTCCGGATGGCTATGGCCTTCCGCCCGACCAGCAACGCAACCTGCGCGCCGCGTACGACACAGCCTATCAATACGCTGCCGATCCACGCGGCTGGCTGATCTTGCGGGGCGGCTACGGCTGCGGCAAGACTCACCTGGCCGCTGCCATCGCCCACTTCCGCATTGCCCACGGCAAGCCGGCCCTGTTTGTCGTCGTGCCTGACCTGCTCGACCACCTCCGAGCCACGTACAGCCCCGGCAGCGCTGTACGCTATGATGAACGCTTTGAAGCCGTGCGTACCGCCCCCCTCTTGATTCTGGACGACCTGGGCGCGCAAAGCACCACTGCCTGGGCGCAGGAGAAACTCTTCCAGATTTTCAACTACCGCTACAACGCCCAGCTTCCCACGGTCATTACCACCAACTGCGCACTGGAGGACATCGATGAGCGACTGCGCTCGCGCATGGTGGATCCTGGCCTCTGCCACATCTGCACTATTAAAGCCCGTGACTTTCGCGCGAGCGGCGTCGGCGACTCTGCCTCCGAGCTTTCTACCCTCGCCCTGCACAGCGATCAGACGTTCGAGCACTTCGACCTGCGCGTCTACGAGTTAGATCCCGAAGAACGGGAAAACCTCAGAAGCGCGTTCAACATCGCCCGGGACTACGCCGCGCAGCCCAGTGGCTGGCTGATCTTCATGGGTACTTATGGCTGTGGGAAGACTCACCTGGCCGCCGCGATAGCCAATTTCCAGGTAGCCCAGGGGCAGCCTGCCATGTTTGTCGTCGTGCCCGATCTCCTTGATCACCTGCGCGCAACCTTCAGTCCAACCAGCACCATCTCGTTCGACAAGCGGTTTGACGAAGTGCGTAATGCGCCTTTCCTGGTGCTGGACGATCTGGGGACGGAGAGTGCAACCCCCTGGGCCAAAGAGAAACTGTTTCAGCTTATCAACTATCGCTATGACGCCCGCTTGCCGACCGTCTTCACTACATCGCGCGCTCTGGAGGAACTGGACCCACGGCTGGCGACGCGGATGGTGGATGCAAGTCGCTGCACTGCTTATCTTATCCGAGCCCCAAGCTATCGCGGTGAGCTAGGTGACCACCGCCCAGCCCCTGGGACAAGGGGCCGGCACGTAAAACGCAAGGCGTGAAACGCAGAAACACAAGAATGCCCTCACGTCTTACGCAATACGCAATACGTTTCACGTTTTTTCCGTACCCCTGTCTCCCCCTCATAGCCCTGGCGTGGCTGGCGCGTTTACGTGGCCTGGGACTTCACAGCCTGTGGCTGGACGAGGCATTGGAATTCCTGCGCGCCTCGTCTAACCTGGAGGGTGTCCTGCACAGCCGGCTGGCGGACCTGGATCCGCCCTTGTACTCACTTATTATGCACTTCTGGATACGCCTCGGCCCGAATGACTTTCTCGTACGTTTCCCCTCGGCGGCCTTCGGTGTCCTGGCGACGGTGCTGACCATTGCCTGGCTGCGCCGCCACGGCCCGAGTGGGTTTGCCCTCCTCGGTGGTCTTATCTTTGCCCTGGCGCCGGTCCAGGTTCACTATGCCCAGGAGCTCAACCAGTACAGCCTGGTGGGCCTCCTTGCTGTGCTGACGCTCCTGGCCTTCGACCGCGTGCTGGAGCAGGGCCGCTGGCGCGACTGGGGTGTCTTCGCCCTCATCGGCGCGCTCGACCTGTTCACGTACTATGGATTGGTCTGGTTGCTGGCTGCGCTTGTGGGATACAGTGGGGTTCTTTGTTTCAGGAGAAGGGACTGGTGGATGAGGTTCCTGGCCTGCCAGCTTGTCTTCGCCTCCGCCGCCCTTGCACTGCTGCCATTCTCCCTCGAAGGCCATATCCTGCGCGGCCTGGCCGCCTGGACTGGCCAGTATGCACAACTCGAGCGCGGCGACGTCCTGCAGCAATTCGTGGCTGCCCTGCACGGCCATCTCATTCTGTTTTCGGTATTCCCTTTCAGTGATCCGCCCACCGTCCTGGTCGCCGCCGTCTATGCACTCCTCGTCCTGGGGGCTTTTGCCATGATGCGCGGCGAGGCGCGGCAGGGTCTTCTGCTGCTCGCCGTGTTGATCGCCGGCCCGGCACTTGCCTTCGTCGCTAGCGGATTCGGCCTATATCCTTTCCAGGGGCGCCACATTCTCTTTGCCGCCCCGGCACTGTACGCCCTGCTTGCTGCGGGCATTTGGGCGCTGCGCCGATTTCGCCCGCTATACGTAGCCACCGTAGCCAGCGCCGCTGCCACGTTGATCGCCTTCTGGACGATTCCTGCCGGTCCGCCTAACCCCTGGCTCGAAGTCACCACTCGCGAAGAGCTGCGGCCCGTCCTGGCCCAGGTTCGGGCGCAGTTCCAATCTGGAGACGCTGTCTACGTCTACTACGCCGCCCACGCCGCGTACACATACTATCAGGAAGCAGGGCTGACCCCACCGGCCCAGGCCTTCCTGGAAAACGGCTGGCCTACCGGCCGCCTGGCGGCTCAGTTTGGAAATATCCGCCTCACAGCCCGGGGGCAGCGTCGCCTGTGGCTTATATTCGCACACCTGTCCGACGGCGAAGACTCCGCCCTGGCCGAGGCACTATGGCTGGATCCACCGCGTTGGGTGCCTGTTGAGCGTATCGAAGCGAAAAACGCCGTGGCTTACCTGTTCGTAAGGAATCCGTTAGGGTTATCTCATGCCGATCCTGACTCGTGCTCCATCGAACTTGCCTGGTGATGCGCCACTGCTTGTCCTTGGAATGTACAATATCGATGTGCTGAATGCCGCACCCCAGGTACGCATCACGCACCTGTTCAAGGCACTCTCGGAGCGAGTGCCAGCAATTCTGATCCACGGTGAGCGCGAGCGGCAGTCCGACGTCGCCCGCTTCATCCTACGCGGTGGTTTACGCAGGCTACGCGGTCTTTACGTAGAGACATGTAGCGGCCCAGCCATTGAGGCCGACGTGCTACTAATGGCCCTGGCGAGGCTACACCGTGTGCCTATCGCCACCTTTATCGGCGATGCTTTCCAACTCTTCTACCCGACCGACCGCCGCCATTTCCGGCTCGAACGCTGGCACGCTTCCATTGCCGCCTACCTGCGCCTGTCCGACGTGCTCTACTACCCCAGCAATGAGCTCGGACGTGTCGTCTCCGCTGGCCGCCCGTACCGGACGCTCCCGCCGGGCGGTTCGCCTGGCCTGCCGATTACCCCATTGCCCGACGCGCCGCGCGTCCTCTACGTCGGCGGGATCAGCCGGCGCTACGGCACGGATCTACTGCTCGAAGCGATGGACCGGGTGGTCGCGGCGCTCCCAGATGCACGGTGCACTATCGTTGGCCGGCCTGCTGAGTTGCCATTCATCGAATCCTGGCGCGGCCGCACCTGGCTTGACGTCCAACAGGCTACGGCTGACCAACTGCCGCCGCTCCTGGCACAGTCGACCGTCTGTGTTGTGCCGCTACGCCGCGAGCCCTACAACAACCTGGCTATAGCCGTTAAGCTGTTGGAGTATATGTCCGTTGCCCGGCCCATCATTGTGACCGACTGTGATGCACAGGCCGCGTTTGTGCGTGAACACGGCTGCGGCCTGGTCGTCCCGGACGCTGTTGAAGGATTGGCTGATGGGCTACTACGCGTGCTCTCAGACCGCAGATGGGCCGAGCAGATGGGTCTTGCGGGCTACCGCGCCATCCAGGAACGACATTCCTGGCAACACCGTGCTGACACCCTGCTGGCCGCCCTGGACGAGGTGCACCGCTTATCTTATTCCCCCCGCTTGCGGGGGGCTGGGGGGATGGGATGAGAATTGCCCTGATCGCCCCTGCCCAAAGCGTCCACACCCAACGGTGGGCCACCGCCCTCGCCGGGCGCGGCCACGACGTCACCATCCTCTCGCCCTACCGCGAAGCGTTCGTAGAATCGTTCGTAGTGGGCACTTCAGCGCAGCAGGGACCTGTAACGCGCAATCGTGCGGCAGAAGCAGTCTCAAGCGGAACCGGTTCGGGCCGCGCGATTGCGCGTTATGACGGCCCCCGTATCCCTTGGCGCACTAAAGTGCGCACTACGAACCTGAATAGAGTTCGCATTCACGATTTCCCGCCCGGCGAGCCGCACCCGCCGCTCCTGCGCCGCCTGCGGGCAACGTTCCATCGTTACAGTACCATCCGCCGCCTCACTTTGGATCTGAAACCTGACCTTGTGCACGTGCACAGCGTCCCAGAACCGTGGGCGCTGCCGTTTCTGTTGGGACTGACGCCGCTGGTGATTTCGGTCTGGGGGTCAGACATTGTCGCCCGGCAGAACTGGCTCAGGCGATTATCCTACGGGTTGCTGTTTCGACGCGTGGCGCTCGTGACAGCGACTTCAGAGTACCTGGCCCGCGTCGTCGCTGGCTATCCTTTTGAGCCTCGGGCTGAAGTAGTCCCTTTCGGCATCGACACAGATTGTTTTGCCCCGAGACCTCGTCCACCGGTCAAGACCAACGGCCCGGTGATCGGCTTTGTCAAGCACCTGGAACTGCACTACGGCCCGGCCGATCTGGTCCGCGCCTTTGCTCAGGTGTGTACCCGTTTCCCCACGGCTCGCCTGATCATGGCTGGCGACGGCCCGCTGCGCCCTGGTCTACGATCCCTTGCAGCCCAACTTGGCCTGGCTGACGCGATTACCTTTCCCGGCCCCATCCCCCATGACGCCGTCCCCAACCTGCTGGCTTCCTTAGACGTTTTTGCCATGCCCTCGCATCATGAAGCCTTTGGTGTGGCGGCCCTGGAAGCCTCGGCGATGGAACTGCCCGTGGTGGCGACGCGCGTAGGCGGCGTGCCCGAGGTCGTTCAAGACGGCGTGACGGGTTTGCTCGTCCCGCCACGCGATCCATCCAACCTGGCTACCGCGCTGTGCCGCCTGATCGAGGACCCGGAGCTGGCCCGCAAGATGGGGGTTGCCGGGCGGGAGTTTGTGTTGAGCCGGTATCGCTGGGAAGATTGTGTAAGCCGGATGGAAACGTTGTATGCGAGCATTTGACGGCTAAAGAAAGGCTAACTTTTGCGTCGCGCTCTGTTCATCTCACCGTTTATCTGGGAGGCCGGTCCATACAAGGGCAAGCCGACAGTCTACTATACTCTGCGTGGCTTCCAACACGCTGGCTACGGCGTGCACCTGGTCACCGCAACCAACAAACCTGGCCTCCGTGATGTCGTCTATGAGGGTATCCAGGTCCACTATTTCCAGATTCCTTTCAACCCGGTGGACTTTGAGTACGACGCGCTGGAATCCTTCCTGACCCTCGTCCGGCGCGAGACCAGCTTGTGGAAGCGTCACCTCAAGTTTCGGCTATTCTGGACCCAGTTCGTCACGTTGGGCACCTGGCGCGCGATGCAGGTTGCCCGCCAATGGCCACCCGCTCTGACTTATGGCGTCACAAACTGCGGCATCCCGATTGCGTACATCATCGGCCGGCGTCAAGGAGTGCCGAACTTTTCACGTATCACCGGCAGCCCGCTTCTCAATTGGACCGGATCTACCATAAAGCTCTATCTCGCCCGCTTCGATGAACTGCTAGCCTTCAAGCTGCCTTGTGACGCCCTGATCATGACCGAGGATGGCTCGATGACCATCGACGACATCCACCAACGCCTGGGTGTACCCATCAATCGCATTTGGCTGTGGCGTAATGGCGTGGATAAAGCCGCCTTTGTTGCAGGACCGGACCGGGACAAGGCGCGCCAGGCTCTAAGGCTCGAGCCTGACGCCAAAGTGGTTCTCTCAGTCTCGCAACTGGTCGATCTAAAGCGCATTGAGCGTATCGTTGAAGCGGCGCCCCAGGTGGTGCAACAGTGTCCCACCACGCGCTTCCTGATCGTCGGGGATGGTCCCGAAAGGGCCGTGTTACAACAACGCGCTAAGCATCTTGGGGTGGAGCACCTTGTCCGCTTCGAAGGTTTTGTCACACGGGATAAGCTCCCGCTCTATTATCGGGCGTCGGACATCTTCGCTGCCTTCTACGACTACGCGAACGTCTCCAACAGCCTGCTTGAGGCCATGCTCAGCGGCAATGCCGTCGTCACCCTCGACAACGGCCATACCCGTAACGTGGTGCAGCACCTCGAGAATGGCCTGCTGGTTGATCCAACCCGCCTATCGGATATTCCGGCTGCCCTGGTGCGCGTCCTCACCGACGACGACCTGCGCCACACCCTTGGCCGCAACGCCGCGGCATATGCCGATCGTACTCTGCTGACCTGGGACGAACGGATTGCTCGCGAGATCATCGCGATCGAAGCGATTCTGGCCAACCGAGATTCTAATTGCGCATGATTTGACCATCAGCCGGGTGATATTTCTGGGCGATGCAATCCGGCGGATTGTGAGAAGAGAAGAAGTAGGGTATAATTGGCCCTGAGTGGGCTGTGTAAGAATGTTGAAAAAGAGCTAAGTCAAAGAGAGCGATGAAGAATATGAAAACGCGGGATCTGCTTGCAGAAAGTCAGGAGGAGTCCGCTCCCACAATGCCAACGCGTGCGACAGCGCAAGCGGTAGCGCGGGCCTGTGCCCGGGTGTTACAGGATCGCTTCAGGGCCCGGCGGGTGATCCTTTTTGGATCTACGACTGGCGAGGGGCCGTGGCATGAAAAGTCTGACATTGACCTGGCCGTGGAAGGCGTGCCGCCAGAGCAGTTCTTCCAGGCTTACTCGGCTTGCTCGGAGTTGGTGCCTCAGGGGTTGACTTTGGATCTGGTGCCGCTAGAGGACGTTTATCCAGAAATTCGGGCACGTATCTTGGGGGAGGTGGAGATGCCTGAAGATCCTGTGATGGCCTTGAAAGACCTGGTCGAAGACGAATTGGTGGCTCTGGAGCGCGTGTCAGGGCAGATGCGCGAACTGATCGAGGGGTGTGCTGATCCGCCTACCTGGATTGAACTGAATGCCATGGCAGCTCTCTTGCATCAGTTCTACACAGGCGCGGAAAGAATCTTCGAGCGGATTGCGGTTAGGTTGGAGGAGGGATTGCCCCGAGGTCAGTACTGGCACGCTGATCTTCTGAGCCAGATGGCCGAAGGTCGAGAAGGGATCCGGCCGGCGGTGATAGACGAACCCTTGCGGGCCCAATTGAAGGAGTATCTCGACTTTCGTCACTTCTTCCGTCACGCGTATGGGTATAACCTGGAGTGGGTGAAGCTGCGCCCGCTGGCCGAGGGGATGAACCCTACGTTAGGGCGCCTGCGAGCGCAATTGAGAGCCTTTTTCGAGCACCTCATTCAGATAAGGCAGACCAGTCGCCTTGATGACCCGCAGAACGTTCCTCTTTCTTGACTACCCTCCCTGTGCGGCGTTGAGCATAGCCTGCTTTTGAGGTGCTATCAAGACGATGGGGCAGGTGAGGTGGATACACGTCAACTGCAACTTGTGTGGCGCCGATGACACGCGCCTGCTCGTGCAGGATAAAGTCTGGCGTGCCGACCTTTGCTACACCTTTAACATCGTCCGGTGCCGGCGCTGCGGGCTGATCTACACCAACCCGAAGGCGAAGGGCGCCGTATTCGGCAACCTGGTGGGTGGCGGAGCGCGAGGCGACGCTGCCATCGCCAACCGGCCGATCTACACGGCGGGCGTGGCGGCCATCCGCCATCACCTCAGCACGGATACGGCTTCTCCAGTCACATTGCTCGACATCGGTTGTGCTTTCGGCGATTTCCTGGTCTTTGCCAGGTCTCAAGGGTGGGATGTGAGCGGTGTTGAAATTGCACCGCGCCTGGCGGAGGCCGCCCGCGAACGCGGCTTTACCGTTTACGAGGGTGACCTGGATTCATTGGGTCTGCCCCCCGCCACCTACGACGTAGTAACCATGTGGGACGTCATCGAGCACCTGGACAATCCTAGCGGCTTCTTGAAGACGATCCGCCCGTTGCTCAAGTCGGGAGGCTTGCTCTTCTTTCACACCGGCAACGCGCGCTTCCAAATCTTTAAATCCCGTGTGCTCAGCCAGTTGTTTCCAAACCGTGGACCATTCCTCATTCCCTACCAGCACCTGTATCACTTCGATCCGGCCAGTGCGCGAGCCATACTCCACGCCACGGGATATGAGCCGGTTGCCGTGTTTTCTTGCGGCACGCTGCACTATCCAAACCGTTGTAAACGAACGGCGCTCAGTATCATTAACGAGGCAGCCGGCTCTGTAGCGCGGCTGGGCGGTCCCCTGTGGACCAGCGCGATGGGGGTGCTGGGAAAATGCGCGGATTAGTTAATAGCGCGCTCCGGGTCTGCCTGGACCTTTCGCCGACGGCTCACCGCCGTGCCGGCCTGGGCACGTACGCGGGAGAATTGGCCTCGGCGCTTCACCACCTTGAAGATACGGCTGACCTGACTTTATTCTACAACGACCCGGCCCATGCCCACCCTCTTCCCGCTAGCCTATCCAGCTTGCCCTGCCATACCTTCCCTCTGGCAACCAAACCCTGGCGCCTGCTGGCCGCCTTCTCGCAGCAACTCAACCTCGGGCTCGACCGTTGGCTGCCGGAATGCGACATCTTCCACGCCACAGAGCACCTGCTCCCCCGGCTCAAGCGGTGCAAAACCGTGCTCACCGTCCACGACCTGATCTTCGCTCTGTTTCCGGAACATCACCTCCCGCTCAACAAGTGGTTCCTGAACCGCTTCATGCCCGTATTCGTACACCGGGCAGATGCCATCATCACCGTGTCCGAGTCTAGCAAGCGCGACTTGATTCGCCTGTATAACGTTCCACCCGAGCGCATCACCGTCATTTATGAAGGGGTAGACGCCCGTTTTCAACCCAATTCCGATCCGGAGGTCAGTGCCAGTTTGCGCAATCGTTACCACCTTCCCGATCGATTCATCCTCTACGTAGGCACCATCGAACCTCGCAAGAACCTGACCACATTGCTCGAAGCGTTCAAACAGATGCTAGTTATGCATTCTGACTTGAAACTTGAAACTTTAAACTTGAAACTTATCATCGCAGGCCGCCCCGGCTGGCTATACCAGCCAACGTTTGACCGGATCAAGGCGCTGGGGCTTGAGGACCATGTACACGTGTTAGGCTACGTCCCGGGCCAAGACCTCCCCGCGCTTTACCGGGCGGCCGAGGTGTTCGCCTTTCCGTCGCTCTACGAGGGCTTCGGCTTGCCGCCGCTGGAGGCGATGGCGTGCGGCACACCCGTGGTTTGCTCCAACGCCTCGTCGCTCCCCGAAGTGGTCGGCGATGCCGGAATCCTGGTTGACTCGCGTGATGTCGCTGCCTGGCACGTCGCGCTGGCACGTCTCCTCGTTGACGTCGGATTGCGAGAGGAACTCAAGCAGCGCGGACTGCGCAGAGCGGCCGAATTCACCTGGCAACGGACGGCGCGGCAGACGCTTGACGTATACTGGCGTTTAGCAGGGATATTTTAACCACGTACCCCAAAAGTAATTCCGGCCTCGCGAGCACTACAACGGATTAGAGGAAACAACGGATTGCTCAGACCTTGAAATCCGTTCCTTCCTCATAATCCGCTGTAGTGTTGTATAGCGATACCGCGCTCCCGGAAACGCTTTTGATATATGTGTTTAACCGAAGCATTCCCAATTTCTATTCCTCAGTTTAAGTGGTATAATTGTAGCGGTATTAATGATCAGACGAACTCCAAGGAAGTAGAATAAGCCTACCTACGTAAAGATGCGACAGGTCGTGAATATCGGGATTGACGCTCGCTACATCCAAGATCACTTCCCCGGCATTGGCCGTTACACGTTCAATCTGACGCGCGCGCTAGCCGAAATTGCCCCGCAAGAGCACTTCGTCATCTTCCACAATCCCGCTTTGCCGAACACGCGTTACGACCTGGCGGCCCTGGCCGCATATCCCAACCTGGAGTTCGTCTCACTCTCCATCCCAACTTTTTCCCTGGCTGAACAGGTCCATCTCCCTTGGATCTTCCGCACCCGGTACGCCAATCCAAAATCCAAAACCTGTAGTGAGCGAAGCGAATCTATCCAAAATCGAAAATTCGTTTTTCACTCGCCCTACTACGTCAAACCCTACTTTGGCCTTCCCTGCCTGTCAATGGTAACGATCTACGACGTGATCTCGGCCCGCTACCCGGAGTACCTGCCGTCGTGGCGTGCCCGCCTGGTATTTGAGCTGACCACGCGCCTGGCACTGGCAACCTCGGCTCATGTGCTGACCCTGTCTGAGGCTTCCAGGCGCGACCTGGTGACCTTCTACCGCGTCCTACCCCGGCGAATCACCGTCACCCGGCTGGCCGCCGATGATCACTTCCGGCCGCAGTCCCCTGCAGCCGTGGCGGCCATCCGCCAGAAGTACGGATTACCTTCAGACTACGTGCTCTACCTGGGTATCAACAAGCCCCATAAGAACCTCATACGCCTGGTAGAAGCCTGGAAAATATGCCACCGGCAACGGACAACCGGCCATATTCCGCTAGTGATCGGGGGTGCCTGGGACCCCCGTTATCCCCAGCCCAAACAGCGGGCGGCGGAATTGGGGCTCGGCGAGGGTGTGCGTTTCCTGGGGCCGTTGCCTGAGGAGGACCTGCCCGCCCTCTATGGGGGCGCCACCCTTTTCGTCTTCCCCAGTCTCTACGAGGGTTTCGGCTTACCCGTGTTGGAGGCCATGGCTTGCGGGGCACCGGTGGCTTGTTCTGCTACCTCTAGCCTGCCGGAGGTCGCGGGGGACGCCACCCTTTTCTTCGACCCCAGCGACGTGGAGGATATCGCTACGACCCTGCGTCGTGCCCTGGATGACCCGGACCTGCGGGTGGCGCTACGAGAGCGCGGGTTGGCCCGGGCACGGCAATTCTCGTGGCAGCAAACAGCTCAAAAGACGCTGGAAGCATACGTGGCCTTAAGTTGAACCTTTGAGGGGTCTGTGCTTTCTAAACATTTCAATAACTCACCCGTTTGCCTCGCGATCCTGGTCTTTTCAATCTCCCTGATCGTCTATACGGCCACGTTAGCCCCCGGCCTGCTCTGGGGTGGCGGCGATTTCGCCGTTTTTCAGACCCGGGCTTATCTGCTTGAAATTGAAGCAGGCCTTCTCAGCCATCCTCTGTGGGTGATGCTGACCCACCCGTTTGCGCGCATCCCCATTGGCGAGGTAGCCTGGCGGGTTAATTTTGCCTCTGCTTTCTACGGGGCGCTGGCCCTGGTCTTTGTTTTTCTCATCTCGTGGGAATTGACCCACACAGCCCCGGCTTCTTTGCTGGGAACTGGAGCACTGCTGGTCGCCCATACGTTCTGGACCTATTCGGTGATGCCGAAGGTTTATTCGCTGAATGCCTTACTGCTTGCCGTGTGTATTTATTTGATCATTCGATGGAGTCAGGAACGACGTGCCGGGTATCTATACGCTTTTGCCTTTCTTTATGGCCTGAGCCAGCTCAACCATCTGGTCATGGCTACGGCGCTGGCAGGGTTCGTGCCTTATTTTGGATTGAATATCCGAAAATCACATAATTCCGGGAACTGGAAACCGTTGATCATTGCCACATTCTTTTTTCTGGTAGGATTAGCACCGTACCTGCTGTTGACGGTAAGTGCCGGGGCAACCCAAAGCACGGGTGGTACGGCCGCTTTTTCTGGGGCATCGTCTACATCCTGACGCTGCCGCAGGCTTTCCTGCTTGCCTTGGGCATTGGATTGGTGCTGTTCATGTATCAGTTCCCAGTTACACACCTGGTCGGCTTTCTGGGCCTGCGCGATTTGTGGAACAGGGAACGTGCAATTGCGATTCTGTTGCTGGGCATCATCCTCGGTGATGTCGTATTCCTTCTTGCTGGCATTGATCCACGTACGTCAGGCA
>JBBITV010000018.1:13614-19812 GCA_037440585.1 Chloroflexota bacterium | reverse complement strand
TTGGCGAAGTGGACCAGTGTATGGTATCATTGGCGAATCTGGCCAAGTCTGAGCGGGGAGGAAGGACTCATTATGTACGAATTCCGCCGGGCTGCACGTGCTTTCGCGGTCGAACTCCTGATCTATGCCATCCTGGTCACTGCATACTTTTTCCTGGTGCTGCGCTTTCTAGAATACCCGCTGCGGGACCTTTTCTGGAGCAACCTTCAGCTTTACGCCGTCGTTGCATTGATGTTAATTGTGGGACAGGGCGTCATCCTGGACTTGGGCACAAGCTTCCTGGTTGATCGACTAAACCTGGAGCAGTTCGACTAGCCGGAAGGAGGCGACCGTGTACTTTCCGCTCTCCGGTGTCCAGATTAACCCTCTGATTCTGGCCGGGATAGGGTTCATCGTGGGTATCCTGGGTGGCTTCTTTGGCGTAGGTGGGAGCTTCATTGCCGGGCCACTCATGTTCCTCTTCGGTGTGCCGATGAATTTTGTGATCGGTACCGACCTGGCCCACATCGTCGGCAAATCCATCGTCGCCGCCCGGCGTCACCGTATCCTGGGTCACGTCGACATCAAGCTGGGGCTGCTGATGGTAGCTGGTACGATGCTTGGGGTCGAAACAGGGGCACAGATCGTGGAACGCTTGAAGCACTTTCAAGCCGTCGACCGGGTGATTGGCGTTATATACATTGTCATTCTAATGATCATCTCTGCGTTCACATGTTGGGAAAGTTTGCGCAGTTTGCGCATCGTGCGCCAGCAGCGGATGCGCGACGCGCTCGGCTTCAAGGGGTTCACACGGCGCATCCATGCTATCCAGATCCCGCCTTTTGTCTCGCTGCCTGTCTCCGGCATCCGGTCGATTTCCATCTGGGCGATCCTACTGGTCGGCTACGTCGCTGGCTTTTTCGGGGGGCTATTGGGTGGTGGTGCTGGCTATCTGCGCTTGCCATCGCTGATTTACTTCCTGGGTGTGCCGACGCACATCGCCGTGGGCACCGACCTCTTTGAGGTTATCGTATCCGCCGGTTACGGCACATTGACTCACGGGTTCAAAGGCAATGTTGACATTATGATCGCGTTAGTGATGCATACGGGCGCTGCCATCGGCGCGCAAATCGGAGCGATGTCAACGCACTATGTGGGCGGCCCCAAAATCAGACTGGCATTCTCGGTGCTGCCGTTCATCGGCGCAGTGCTGGTGGTTTATCGGCTGCTCGGAGGTGCGCCAGTGTGAGAGCCAATGGCGGATAGCCGATGGCAGATAGCAGCCAGAGGGCCATTTGCTATCTGCCATCAGCCATTAGCTTACTGGGGGGGAAATGCATGATGAAATTCTGATGTGCACCGACGGCTCGGAGTACGCCGACGAAGCCATACGCTTTGGCACGCTCATCGCTCAGGCCACACGGGCTCAGGTCACGATCCTGGGTGTCCTCGAAAAGCCGATCGATGCACCGCAGGTACAAGCTTCCCTGGCACAGGCCATACAAATCCTGTCTGCTCACGGGCTGACGGGTACGGCCAAAATGCGGCGCGGGCACCCGGACGAGGAGATTCTGCGCGAGACCGAGGAGACGCAGTACGATTTGGTGGTCATCGGGCAATACGGCCGGCGTGGCATCAGTCGCTTCTGGCTAGGAACAGTCGCCGAGCGTATCGTCGAGCACGTCCGCGCGCCGGTGTTGGTGGTGAAAGGTAAACGCGAGCGTATCTCGCGCCTGTTGATCTGCACGGGCGGTGCGCGCTTCGGGGACGTCACCGTACAGCAAGGTGTCGAGCTCGCCCGCGCACTTGACGCCACGGTGACCATCCTGCACGTCGCCAGCGCCGTACCCGTGATGTACACCGGCCTGGATGAGATGGACGAGACACTTCCGGAATTGCTCCAGACCGACACCCGCGAGGCGGGCCACCTGCGCCGTGGCGAGGAAACTCTAGAGAGCCTGGGGGTGAAAGGGCGCCTGGAACTGCGCCACGGTGTCGTGGCTGAGGAGATCCTGCGCGCCGCCCGCGAGAGCGACGTCGATCTCATCGTCATCGGCTCGTCGCAGCCCGGCGGCA
The DNA here is from genome assembly GCA_037440585.1 of Chloroflexota bacterium. Lineage (GTDB taxonomy): Bacteria > Chloroflexota > Anaerolineae > Epilineales > JBBITV01 > JBBITV01. Next base: position 17,757 of record JBBITV010000018.1, on the reverse strand, counting down.
GTTTGAGCCGCTTCCTTCTCGGGGATGTAACGCGGCAGATTGTACATCACTGTAAGAGGCCTGTGCTCGTGGTCAGATCCAGGGTATAGTTTGCTTGCATAAAACCCCGATTGCGCGTACAATTGATCCGCACCTCTGCCCTTGCTGTTTGCACAGCAGGCAGTTTTTTTAGCATTTAAATACTTTGGAGACTCATGCATCCATCCCTATCGCGGGCGGCTGGTTCTCTCGAAACAGAATCCGTCGCCGAGCTTGATCGTTCACTCATCGCCTGTATCGTCGGCAGCCTAGTATTACGCTGTGCTGCAGGTGCGATGGGCTTGCTGGTTGGCATATTCATCAAGTACATCAACGATACCTTGTATCCGGTCTCCGCGACGGAGTTGGGTCTGTTCACCTTCGCCTTCTTCCTCACAGAGCTATTAAGCGCACCTGTCATGGGCGCCTGGAGTGACCGCTGGGGCCGGAAGCGCTTTATCGTCCTGGGGCCGCTCCTGGGGGCTGCCGCTGTCCAGATCACCGCCCTGACGACCTTTCTTCCCTTACTGCTCGTAACCCGGTTACTGGAGGGCCTCTCCACCGCCAGCTCGGTACCGGCCACGCTCAGTTATCTCTCGGCCGCGACCTCCAGTTCGGCCATCCTCCGCGGCCGGGTAGTCAGCCTCTTCGAGATCGCCACGATCGCCGGCATGGCGCTGGGGGGAGTCGTCGGCGGGAAACTATGGGATAGCCTGGGAGCCCATGCTTTCACCGGTACGGGGATTATCTACCTCCTGAGCGCGGGCATCTTCCTGTGGGGTATGCGCCGGTTAGGGCCCGGCAGCGGGGAAAGGCAAAACCATGGCCTGGGTCACTATGTATCGCTTTTTAGTAATCCCAAATTGCTGCGGTTCGCCCCAGCCTGGCTGGCCATCAATGCCATCCTGGGACTGTGGATCAACCATTTACCGTACCAGATGTCCGGTGTGGACATAGACGTCACGCAGAATCTGACCGGCGGTTTTACAGGCAGCACCATTGGCCCTGTTTTCGGCGCATTCGCGCTGCTCTTTGCCATCGGCATCCTGGCCTGGGGCTTTGTTCTGGGTCGAATGCGTCGCACCGACAGCTTGCTGATCGCCCTGGGCGGCCTCTTCCTGTCCGGTTTCGCTGCCGCCGGCTTGAACCACATCGATCTGTCCAACCGTTCCACCACCGGTCTGTTGCTGGGCATGCTCGTGGTAGGTATCCTGGTCGAAAGCGGATTCACCCCGGCTGCCTTGAGCTACCTGGCCGACATCTCCGAAGACTTCACGGCTGACCGGGGTGCGATCATGGGACTCTATTCGGTGCTCCTGGGTTTCGGCCAGGCGATTGGCGTGCTCGTCGGCGGCCCCTTCGCGGACAAGTGGCACGTCGACGGTATCATCGGGCTGACCCTCATCCTGGGCGGAATATCGCTGGCCACGGTGCTGATGCTGCGTCGCTCAGAAAAATGGCCAGCGCGTGTCTACTAACACTCTGAATGTCCACAGGAGTAGCACTTGCGGCACCCTTCTTCGTGAACGTAGGTCGCGTGCCCGCAGTTAGGGCACAAATCCGCTTTGGGGAACAGACTGAGCTGTGCCCGCTGGAGACCGGGCGTATACCCGCTGTTCTCAGTCCCCAGACCCAGGTCCTCGGCCAGTGCTTGCGCGATCCCGTCCGGTAACGAGCGCACCTGCTGCGCCCCGAACCCCAGGGCACGTGGCCCGCCGATCCCCCGCAATTCCTCGACAATCTGCTCCAGGCGCTCGGTACCAGTGAGGGAGCTGGGTAAGCGCAGGCAGAGGGAAATCAGCCGGCCGATAGCCTCGGAGACCGCAGCCGTATCGCTCCCCGCTTTGCCGACGTTGAGGAAGACCTCAAACGGTTCTCCCTCGCCGTTGCGGTTGACCGTGATGTACGCCTTGCCAAGGGGTGTCGCGACGCGATAGGTTGAGCCCTGGAGGCGGCGCGGCCGCGGCCTGACGCTGTGACCATTCTCCACAGGCGCTGGAACGCTGGCCCGGGATCCCCTGGTTTCTTCCTTAAGCTGGAGTACCTGCTCATCACGAGAGCCGTCCCGGTAGACAGTGCCCCCCTTGCAACCGAGGCGGTACATGAGCTCATACAGCTCACGCGTCTGCTCAATTGTGTAGTCACGAGGCAAGTTGGCCGTCTTGCTGATACTGGCGTCGACCCAGCGTTGCACGGCTGCCTGGACCCGGACGTGCTCCTCCGGAGTCAGATCCATGGCCGTCACAAAGTAATCCGGCAGTGGCTCCCCAGGATGAGCCTCTTGCCATTCCTTGACGATAGCGACGCACTCCTCGTGCACCCCCAGCCGGCTCTTGCGGAAATACGTCCACGAGTAGAAGGGCTCGATCCCCGTGGACGTCCCGACCATAGTGCCGATCGTGCCGTTGGGCGCCTGGGTGAGCAGGGTCACGTTGCGCACACCCCTGGATCGGACAGCTTCTCGAACGTGCTCGGGCATGCTGCGCATGAACCCGCTCTGGAGGAATTTCTCCGCATCGAACTTCGGGAAGGGGCCTTTTTCGGCGGCGATGTCGCACCCGGCCAGGTACGCCTCAGTGGCCATGAAGTTGTACAAACGGTCGATGAACGCCACCGACTCGGGGCTGCCGTAGCGGATGCCCAGGCGGATCATCATCTCCGCCAGGCCCATGGTGTTCAGGCCCACCCGCCGCTCAGATTTCTGTTGCGCCTCGTTCTCCTCGAAGAAATAGGGCGTAGCATCGATGACATCGTCCAGGAAGCGCACGGCGTAGCGCACGGCGCGTCCCAGCTCATCCCAGGCGACGTCGTTCCCATCGATGAACTTGGAGAGATTGATGGCTCCCAAATTGCACACGCCCCAACTGGGTAGGCCCTGTTCTCCGCAATTATGTAATGTAATGCCGTTGCCTACAAAGGAGTGAGTCGTGGGCTCCATTAGATCATAGACTTCTTCTTCCCCCTCATACGTCAACGACTCAAACATAGCCCGGAAGTCCTCGCGGTAGGGTCCACGCACGCAACGGTCCACGTAGGCCTGAAGCGCAGCTTGTTTACGATGCAACAGGAAACCAACATGCTCTTTGAACCGGACGAGATTGTCTTTCGAGATGGCGAGATCGTGATAGGCTGCGCTGCGATAGAGTGCCCGTCCTCCCTTGCCGTTTGGCAACTCGGCCATCCGGTCCGGCTTGCGATGGCGATAGAGCGTGCTGGCGATGCCGAAATTCAAGAGCAGCCGCTGAACGTCCAGAAGCAGGCTCTCGCTCTTGGAGGAGAGGCGCACGCTGCACCCCTTCTCCCCGCCATCGTTCACCTGGCCGTCCGCGGTGAACAGGGCGCTCAGAAAGCCAGCCTGCATCTCGCGTGACGCGGTGAATAGACGATCCGGCACCCGAAGTTTGTCGCCCACCAGGCCGAACTCGTTCGCAACGCGCCACAGACGCTGTCCACCCACACGCGCCTCGTCGCGTGCTGGCACGTCCACAACACCGATTGGGTAGCGCCGACTCGCCCGTTCCATCCCGGCCACGATCCGATCAACCTTTTCGGCGAAAGCCGCTGCCAACTCGCGTTTCTCCCCGCCAAAGAAGGAAAGAATTGCCTCGTCGGCTTTGACCGTTCCATCACCGACCAGCCAGCCCAACACCTCTCCCAACTCACGCGTGCCACCACTCCCGAAACCGCCACCTCCCTGCTGGATATGGATCCGGTCGCCGGGCACCAATTCATCAGCCCGTACCCAGCCGCGGTCGGTTCGTACCCGGTGATCTGCGGTCAGGCGCACCGTGTAACCCTCCTGGGTCCGCAGACGGTATACGGGCTTCACGCCCGTGGGAAAAATGGCTGCCACTGGGGAGTAACGTTGATCGGGAGATAGGCGCTCATCAAGGACCACGCGTACCTCAGGCCTCCCAACCAGGTCACCAATACGCTCCAGACCTCGGTCGGTAGGCACGAGTGTGTCTGCAGTCACGCACGGGTTTGTGCAGCGGATCGGCGCGTAGGACCACGAGTTGCTCATCTTGTTATATCGATCGACAAAGAACACCCCCGGCTCGGCACTGGCCCACGCGCACTCGATGATCGCATGCCAGATTTCACGCGCGCGCACGCTCTTGTAAA
>JBBITV010000018.1:12778-13604 GCA_037440585.1 Chloroflexota bacterium | reverse complement strand
CGACGACCGGCCGGCCCGAGGCGCGCCACACCTCAAGGTCGCCGTTCCAGACCTCATCGTAGTCGGAATAGGTTGTATCCGGGAAGACCAACGGCCATTCCCGGTCGGCCTCGACGGCCTCCATGAAATCATCGGTGATGGCCACCGAGATGTTGGCATTGGTGATCTTGCCCGCCTCGCGCTTGCTGTGGATGAACTCCAGGACGTCGGGGTGCCACACATCAAGAATTAACATAAGGGCACCGCGACGGCTGCCTCCCTGCTCGATCAAACCCGTGACGAAGCTGTATAACGCCCCCCACGAGACCGATCCGCTGGACCGGCCATTGACCCCTTTGACGTAGCAATGACGCGGCCGCAGGCTGGACACGTTGATGCCCACCCCACCGCCCCGGGACATGATCTCCATCATCTGTGAGAGGGTCTTGACGATTCCACCGCGTGAATCATGGGGCGAAGGCACCACGTAGCAGTTGTAAAAGGTTAGCTGTTGCTCTGTACCAGCCGCCGTCAAAATGCGCCCGGCCGGCACGAACTTCCACCCGTCCAGCAGCCACCTGAATTTCTCAGCCCACTCTCCCGCCCGGGTCCCCTCGACGGCCGCAACCCCCCGCGCGACCCGGTCCATCATCTGCTCCGGCCGGGTTTCCAGGGGCTTATCAATATGCTCGACTGCGCGCTCGACCACGGTACCGTCCCGCAGCTCCACAGAGACCAGATCCAGATTGATACTCCGCACCGTGCCAATCTCACGCTGGCCGGTCTTCAGGTCTACGCACACGACAACCGTATCTCCGACACGCAGGCTCTCCTTGGTGACATCCTT
>JBBITV010000018.1:0-12768 GCA_037440585.1 Chloroflexota bacterium | reverse complement strand
GAGCGTACCGGTCCAGAAATATCTTCTCGCCCAGTTCACTGAGCTTATTCAACTTGTCCATTTCCTCTAATCCGCCTGTCACAATTCCAGCCGCTTGTGTACTCATCGCTTTCCCTTTCCCGTCCCCATCGTTCCGAGATGATCGGATCTGGTACATGGCGTCCCTCCTGGTTGGCTAGGATGTTGGCATGAATGGAAGGGCAGTCCAGGCAAAACCACAAAGTTCAGCGCAATTCTCTTCTATTATGCTCCATAATGTATCCTGAATGTATCCTGTCAGGAAACACCGGGTTTCACAAATCGAAAGTATCCGTAACCCAATGCTAACAGCAAAAAGATTCCGACTATGGACCAACCCAACAGATTCATCAGGCCAGAAAGTTGAACGAGTAGGGCTACAACAAAGCCTATAGCATCCGTGGCAAAGATAACGAGCAGGATGGCTCGGCGTAATTCAGAATCTACGGCATCTCTCACAAACCAGGCAAGCAGACCATAGCCGATGAACTCTGCTCCTAAGAGCCGCGCGATGAATATCCCCGCTGGTGGCAACGTCAGTCCGTAAAGTAACACTAGTGGTTCTGGGATCAAAACGAGGGCAATCCCGAGGCCAAGTGCGAGAACGGCACTGAATATCGCCATGTAACGGAAGGTCACGAGATTGCCTCCTAAGTAAACAGGGATAAAACCAGCTATTCAACTACTCGACGCTGGATCTCGATTTGGTCAAGACCAAATTGGAGTCGCGGGGCTGGAACGTGGACTTCAAGTATTGCCTCAGTCACGAGTTCACTCCTTTCACCATAGCTACTGATAACGCCACTGCATACCCACCGATCACCAGGTAGCGTACCTCGTTATCGTTTAACGATTGAATAAACTCTCTGAAGTCTTGGTTCAGCACCGTGCCGCCACCGATGATATTCTTGTCGGATTTGCTCTAACACAGCTATACGCGCCTGATAGGGTTGGGTTTGCCAATAAGCAAAATCGCTCTTCTGACTACGGAGCTGGACCTTGGTGTAACGTTTCTCTATGGCTGACATGGTTTCTAAAACCCACTACAAGGCAGCCTACAACCCCAACGGTATCTGCCGCTTCAACTCCTCTTCCCGCTGCTTCCGCGCCTTAAGCTTCTCGATCTCGTCGGCCCACATCTCTACGTCTTTGAAATCGCGGTACACCGACGCGAACCGCACGTAGGCCACGTCGTCCAACTGGCGCAGGCGCTCCATGACCATCTCGCCGATGATCTTGCTCTCCACTTCGACCTTCCCCAGTCGATAGAGCTGCGCCTCAATCTCGCTCACGATTTTCTCCAGGTCCTCACTTGCCACGGGGCGCTTGGTACATGCTTTCTGTAATCCGAATAATAGCTTATCGCGGTTGAACTCCTCGCGCCGTCCATCACGTTTGACGACCATCAGGTTAACCGCCGCCAGGCGTTCATACGTTGTGTATCGCCGGCCGCACGTCAGGCACTCACGTCGCCGCCGGATCCCGTCCCCCACCTCGCGGGTATCGATAACTTTGGAACTGCCATCCGGGCAATATGGGCATTTCATCCTACTCTATCTCCTTTACGTGGCGCGCCAGTGGACAAAATGGGGCACTCACGTTACGCCTGAGTACCCCAACGATTCGCCAGGTGTGAACTTGCCCTGAGCCACTATATATTGTGTGACTTCAGGTAACACGCACAAGATATGGTGGGAACCGCGATACATAGTTTACCACAAAACCTCACAAATGGCAAGGGGGTTAGCTTAAAAGAATCCTTAAAAAAGGCGAGCCCCGAGGCCAGGAGAGCCACGGGGCTGCGACAGACAGGAACGTCAAACGTAAAACGTCAAACGTGAAGAGGTCTACAGAGCTTTGAATCCCTCAGGGTGAGATACACCTCACTCAAGGCTTCATCACGTTTGACGTTTGACGTTTGACGTTTTACTTCCGATTCCTCAAAAACGTTGGCACATCCAGGTCGTCCGCGCGGAAGTTGCGGACAGGAAACTCGCGCACGTTGGCCGGCAAGGGCTCGCGCCGGGCCACGGCATCGAAGCCGGTAGCGACGACGGTAATCTGAATCTCCTCCTGCATCGTCGGATCGATCACCGCGCCGAAAATAATATTCGCTTCCGGGTGGACGACGCGCTCGATCACCGCCGCTGCCTCGCGCACGTCGTTCAGCGTCAGATCGTTGCCGCCGGTAATATTGAACAGAACCCCCTGGGCGCCGTCAATATTGATATCCAGGAGCGGGTTAGCAATTGCCGATTCCGCGGCTTCCACCGCCCGGTTGTCGCCCTTGGCCTTACCGACTGCCATGAGGGCCGCGCCACCATTAGCCATGATGCTGCGCACGTCGGCGAAGTCCAGGTTGATCAGACCAGGCACCGTGATCAGCTCCGAGATTCCCTGGATACCCTGTCTCAGCACATCATCCGCCATACGGAACGCCTGCTCGACCGTCGTTTTCTTGTCTGCCAGGTCCAGCAAGCGGTCGTTCGGGATGACAATCAGGGTATCCACCTGTTCCCTGAGCTGGGCAATCCCTTCCTCCGCCACGCGGCGGCGGGGTGCGCCCTCGAAGCCAAAGGGCCGGGTCACCACGCCGATGGTGAGCGCCCCGGCATCCTTCGCCAGCTCGGCCACGATCGGTGCCGCGCCCGTGCCAGTGCCGCCGCCCATCCCTGCCGTGACGAATACCATGTCGGCGCCGTCCACGGCGCGGAACAGGTCCTCCTGGCTTTCCTCCGCCGCCTTGTGACCGATCTCTGGCTTGCCCCCGGCGCCCAGCCCCTTCGTCAGCTTATCGCCGATGCGGATGCGGCTTGGGGCCTGGGAAAGCAGCAACGCCTGTGCATCCGTATTGACGGCAATGAAGTCGACCCCGGTCAGCCCGGCCGCGATCATCCGGTTGACCGCATTCGTGCCACCGCCGCCAATCCCGATCACACGAATCTGCGCCGCCCCGTTCTCCGTTTCTGGCTTCGCCCTCTTTATAGCCATCGTTCTCTCCTTTCATGGATGGGTAGCCGGCCAATTGATCGCACAAAACCTTCGCCAGGCTGAGCAGTGACCTCTACAGCCCTTCTTCCGGGCATCTGGCCGGCCGGGTTGTAGTTTAGCCGTTTAGCCGCAGGCTTGAAGCCGGTGGCTAACCCGGCTAAACTACAAACCCATGCCCGAGAGCCAACACCTTCATGTAATCAAGGCAACAAGGCTCGCTTGAGCCACTTCAGGAACCGCTCGACCGGTCCCGCCTCGTAACCCTTCCCGTCAAGCATCCCATGATGCGTATTGCGACCGTGGCGCACCCCCCACACCAACAAGCCGGCCGTGGTCGCATAGGCAGGGCTGCGGATTACCTCCACCAGCCCGGCCAACCCTTGTGGTGCGCCCACCCGCACGGGAAGCCCGAGCAGCGCCCGGGCCAGCTCCCTGAAACCAGATAACTGCGCGCCACCGCCGCATAACACCAGGCCGGCCGGTAGCAAGTTGGCGTAACCCGCCTTTTCGACCTCGGCCTGGATCAGCCCCAGTAACTCCACCGCCCGCGCCTCCAGGATCTGCGATACGTATCGTCGCGGTACGGTATGTGGCTCCTCATCCCCGAAAGCCCGGACATCAACCGCCACATCGGCTGGAATGGTCTCCGGCAAGGCGTGACCATGCTGGATCTTGATTTCCTCGGCCGTCACAAAGGGTGTACGCAACACCACGGCCATATCGTTAGTAAACTGCGTCCCGGCCACCGGCAACACTGTCGTGTAGGCAATACTCCCCTCAGCGAAGACCACCAGGTCAGTCGTGCCACCACCGACGTCGGCCAGGATGACCCCCATCTCGCGCTCCGCAGGTGTCAATACGGCCTCGGCAGACGCCAGCGGCTCCAACACCAGGTCTTCAACCTGCACGCCAGCCTTTTCGACGCAGCGGGTCAGGTTGTGCAGTGATGCCGTCGCGCCTGTGACGATGTGGGCCTCGGCCTCGAGCTTATAGCACTGCAAGCCAACCGGATCGCGCACGCCATTATGTCCATCCAGCCTATAGCCGCGCGAAATGACGTGAATGATCTGCCGGTTGTTAGGGATCTCGATAGCCTGGGCAGCAGACAGGACCCGGTGCACGTCCGCCGGTGTCACGATGTGGTCACCCTGCGTGATGGCTACCATCCCGCGACCGTTAAGGGAGGAAATGTGCTCTCCAGTCACCCCGACAAATGCCTGCTCGACCTCGTAACCAGACACGCGCTCGGCCTGTTCCACGGAAGCAGCAATCGCCTGGGCCGCCTGTTCGACGTCCACCACCAGGCCCTTGCGCATTCCCGCCGCAGGCGCCTGGCCAATGCCCACCGCGTGCGGCCGATCCTCGCTATCCACTTCAGCCACCACAGTGCAAATCTTGGTTGTGCCGACGTCGATGCCAGCAATAATCCGTTCCACGGTCTCACCTCACCTTTAGCCAAAACCAAAGCGCTGGCGGCTCTTCACGGCTATGCCGGAGCCCACTACTAGATGTGGCACACAGTGTACGCAAGGGCTACTAAATGTAGTAGTGCTCATCAAAGTGTACCATAAATATGCAATAATTTCAAGAGGGTAAAGCTTAAAATTTCGTCTTGTAATACGGCTGCCTGAACCGCAAATCGATATACTCGACCTTGACCCGCTCCGCCTCGAGCTGGCGTGTCAGCACCGTCAGTGTCGTGACGCGCGTCGCCAGGTCGTCTGCCTGTGTGCCAAACCAGGCGGGCCAGCCCTGGGGCGTTTTGAGCCCCACCCCGCGATCAGGCTGATACATGAACGTGGTCACGTCCGGCCGGAGGGCGCGCAATTGCACCGCCATTTGCACTGCCTCCGCCGGTACGCGCTGGCCGGGTTGCATCGGTCGTGCATCCATTGCCTGGATCAAAGGCGTGTCGCCAGGCACACTTGGGGCCGGGATCAGCACACCCTCAGCATCCACCGCATAGCGCACGCCGCCGCTTTCCCACACCGCCACTGGCTCTCGCTCCTGAACCGTGATATTGACCTGCGCTGGCAGCCGCGCGCTCACCCTCGCCCTCAATACGTATGGCAACTCCTGCACGATGGCCGCCTCGGCCGCTGCCCCGTTGACCTGGAAGATGTGCAGCCCGTCAAGCCCACTCGCCCGATAGATGTCTGTCGAAGACACCATGTGATTTCAACGAATCTCCGCAGTGTACACCCGTAACCGCCCGGAGACCACTGTCGCCCCAGCGAGCCCTACAGCCCCTAAGAGTACGACCAGGCTCAACAGCCGCGTAGGAGTTAATGCCCACCTGCCAGCCAGCGGTAACACCTTGAGCTGCCGGCTTCCCTCTGCCGTATCAAACCTGCGCGTTCTGGATTGCCATTTTGCTCTCGATCGTTTTGCCCGGCGTGGTATCGCTGCTGGTCTCACAACCACTCCCCGACAAACTCGATCTCCAACTCCAATTCGACCCCAAACCATGCTCTCACCCGTGCCTGCATCTCCTCGATGAGTGCTCGCATGTCCGCCGCCGTGGCCTGGCCGCAGTTGATCACCCAGTTGGCATGACGCTCAGACACGGCTGCGTCCCCGATGCGCACGCCCTTCAGCCCGGCCTGGTCCAGCAAGCGCCCGGCGAAATCGCCAGGCGGGTTCTTGAACACTGACCCGACGCTCGGTTCTGAGGGCTGGGTGCTCCGCCGATGGGCAGTATACTGGGCGATACGTCCGGCGATGGCCTCTTGTGTGTCGCGTTGCAGGCGAAAACTTGCTGCGAGCACCACCTCGCGCCCACGATTGCCTTTCAGTTGGCTGTGCCGGTAGGCGAACCCCAGGGCCGCAGGCGCATATTCGTGGATCGACCCGTCCGCATCCAGAATGGTAGCCGAGATCAGGACTTCAGCCACGCTGCCGCCATACGCTCCAACGTTATTGACTACCGCGCTCCCCACACCGCTCGGAATCCCCGTCGCCCACTCCAGCCCGGACCAGCCCTGCTTTGACATCAGGTAGGCCAGGCCAGGCAGCGATGCACCGCTCTCGGCCCACAACGTCGCGTGTTGCCCATCTGCGTCCTCGGCCAGTGTATGCTGCTGGCAGTCGTCATGGATCACCAGGCCCCGGATGCCCGCATCAGCCACCAGGATGTTACTGCCGTGGCCCAGGATGAAATAAGGCATGCCCTGCTCCCGCGCCAACCGCACCCAGCCAACCAGGTGGTCCAGCTCTCGCACGCGCACGTACAGGTCCGCTGGCCCTCCAAGCTTGAGCGACGTATGCCGCGCCATCGGCTCATTGGCCACTGGCTGTTCCAGGCCGGCCACACGCACCGCTTCGATGAAACTATCCCAAGCTATATCAATACCCATCAATCTAACCGCAAAGGGCGCAAAGGGCGCAAAGATCATTGGTAGGTTTTCAGATCCTGGCCAGGACCAATTCGCCAACCTGCCACACATCACCGGCACCCAGGGTCAGCAACACGTCTCCGGGCTGCAAATGCTGCACCAGGTAGTCCGCCGCGTCTTCCAGACTGCCAACGTACTGCGCATCCGGATGGTTCATCAAGGCGACAATGTCACGCGCATGAACGCCCAGGGTATCGAACTCACGCGCGGCGTAAATATCGGTGATGACGACGTGATCGGCCTGGTCAAAAGCGCGCGCGAATTCGGCCAGGAGGTGCTTTGTCCGGCTGTAAGTGTGGGGCTGGAAACAGACCCACACTGGACGACCCGGGTACCGCAGCCGTGCCGCCGCCAGCGTCGCCCGGATCTCCGTCGGATGGTGCGCGTAGTCGTCGACGACCGTGATACCGCGGGCGATGCCCTTGAGCTCGAACCGGCGGCGCGCTCCGCCAAACTGGGCCAGTGTCGCCCAGGCCTGGTCCGGGTGGACGCCCAGCAAACTGGCCACGGCCAGTGCGGCCAGTGCATTGCTCACATTATGCTGTCCCGGCACCCGCAAACTGAACTCACCCACGTGCCGGCCCACGTGCCAGGCAGTGAAATCGAAACCACCGTACGCGTTCACCCCCAGGCTCGATGCCCACCACTTGCCGGGCCGGTCGATACCATACGTCACCACGCGCGGCCCTTCTGAGCGGAGGAGCAGGGGGGCAGGGGGGCGGGCAGATAACACCCGGCGCACACCCGGGTCGTCCCAGCAGGCCACAATGGTGCCGTCGGTTGGCACCTGCTGCAGAAACTTATGGAATGCGCCAAGCACGTTTTCATAACTGCCGTAATAGTCCAGGTGGTCAGCTTCCACGTTGGTCACCACGGCGATAGACGGGCTAAGATCCAGGAAGCGCCGGTCAAACTCGTCGGCTTCGGCGACGAAGTAAGCCCCGCTGCCCAGGCGACCGTTCGTCCTCAGGTCCTGAACCTCACCGCCGACCACAAACGTCGGGTCCAGGCCGGCATCCACCAGAATTTCTGCAATCATGGCTGTCGTCGTGGTCTTGCCGTGGGTCCCCGCCACGCATACCCCGAACTTGCCGGCCATCATCCGGCCGAGCATCTGTGAGCCTTTGATCACCGGTATTCCCCGGGCACGACCCGCCACGATCTCCGGATTATCCGGCTTTGCTGCCGAGGTCGTAACGATCAAATCTGCCTGGTTCACGTGATCGGCCTGGTGTCCCTCAAAAACGCGTGCGCCCATCGTCTCCAGGCTGGCAGTGAGGGGCGTCAGCTTCCAGTCCGAGCCGGACACGGCGTAGCCCTGTTCCAGCAAAATTTTTGCCAGTGCGCTCATCCCGATGCCGCCGATGCCGACAAAGTGGATGCGTGTGTTCTTCGGAATGGGCTGGATGGGATCGGACAGGTTGATGGTATGGGCTCGCCAGCGCGAGCGGCTCTGGAGCAATGTTGTACGTTCCATCGGTCCCCCCTATTTGATGACCCGCAGGATCAGCAGTAATAGCAGAAAACCCAAAAAGACCAGGTCGGGTTGTGGCAACAGATTTTGGGGCAGCAGTGTGATGAGGCGTTGAGCGACCGGTGAGAGCGGCGGTCTGAACAGCCCATACTGCTGCAAAGGATAGCCAAAGCGATCCAGATAATACCACATCGTTCCCAGGATCAGGTATCCATTAAGAAATCCGCTGCTGAGATTAAGCAACACCCCGGTCGCCCCTTTCGGCGGTTTACCCGGGAAATCCAGAGTAATCCCCTGGTAGCTGATAAAGACGATGAAAATCAAGAAGAGCATATAGATAGACAATTCGATAAACCGCTCGTTCGGCGTGCCGGTGATCCGAATGCCAACGAGCTGCAAGGCGCGCTCCAAATACGATAAGACGGTCGTGCCAAAACGATAGAGAATATATAGCGCCGCCAACACCGTGATAGTGACCCCCAGTTCCTTGGGGTAAGTACGGATCACCCCGATAAACAGGAACACGACGAGCAGCGAACCAAAGAGAACTTCAATCGGACCCACAGTGATAACGCCTTGATTACTTCTTGTCGGAGCCCAACAGCTCGAACTGGACCAGGATCAGAACCAGGACCAGCGCAATAACGACATAGATCAGATTCTGCATCAGAAACTGCGCGATCTCCGGACCCGGCACAAACACCACTGTCCGCTGAGTCGGCACGACGCGCGGCAGGAGGAAGTGGGCAATCAGATACCCATTGGTCGCGCCCAGAATCACGCCGGGAGACTTCTTCAACCACTCGAGCGGAAGTGTCAGCAATGGCACGATTCCAGAAGGTGCCTCTTTGATAGCTCCGGCCGCGGCCTTACCAAAGCTTTCGAGAAACCCCTCAGCCCGCGTCTTCCTGGCCGGTTTGCCCTGTCTGTTGCCGAACCACACAAAAACCAGGAATACCAGGGTCAAAAAATTTGACGGGGTCAGAAGGATTATGGTCTGATCCTGGGAGATCAGAGGTGGTATCGATTTCAGCAAGCCGGGCGCTATCTTAAAGATTTCTTGGGGATCCAACCGGCCGGCGATGGCAATCCGGCCCATCACATATAAATTGTTGATCACCCTGATGAGCGTCGCCCCCCAGTAGACGACGGTGACATAGCCGATAACGATGAATATCAGCAGCCAGAATTCACGTTTCCAGCCACGCTCGTATCCACGATAGGCGAACAGCGCGGCGACAGCCAGAACAATCACATTGGCCCCCAGCACGAGCGGCAGGTCGGAATCCCCGCCGGGAAAGCCGCCGAACGCCGGTAGCATTCTCGGTCCCAGCCCAGGCCAGACGTTCATCGCCCGGCTCCGCGTGAGCCTGCCAGACGCATTAGCTCCTCTCTGATACGTCGCGCAGCATCCGGTCGGGCGAGGCGCTGCGCCTGCTGGCGCATCTCGGCCAGTCGCACCGGGTTCCCCAGCAATCGATCCACCTCAGATACCAACTGTGCTCCATTCAGCTCACTATCCGGCACGATAAGCGCCGCGCCTGCATCCGCCAGGTAACGCGCGTTGGGCATCTGGTGCTGTCCCGAGTACGGATACGGCACCAGGATCGCCGGCAACCTCGCCGCTGGAAACTCCCCCAGCGACGCCGCGCCCGCCCGCGCCACGACCAGGTCGGCTGCGACAAGAGCCGCCGGCATCTCCTCGTGCAGATACGAGTAAACGTGATAGCGCACTTTTAAATGCTCCGGCAATCCTTCATGCCGCGCCTGCAGCCAGCCGGCATCCTGCGGACCGGTCACGTGCACCACCTGTGCTAACTTCGCCAACGCCTCCATCGCCTCGTAAGCCGCCTGATTGATCCGATGCGCCCCTCGGCTGCCACCAAAGACGAGCAGCACAGGGATAGCCGCAGCGAGGCCGAGCCGTTCTCGAGCCGTATTCCGGTCAAGGGCCAGCAACTCCCGCCGCACAGGATACCCGGTCTCGACTACCTTGCCCGCCGGCAGCCAGCGCCGGGATGCCTCAAAGGATACTGCAATCCTGTTCGCAAACTGGCTCAAGAACCTGATCGCCAGCCCTGGCTCAATATCCGGTAGATAGATCAGGCTTGGCACCCTCTGCATCCACCCGGCGAGCACCACCGGAACGCTCACGTACCCCCCCGTCGCCAGGATCACCGCCGGCCGGAAACGCCTCAGCGCCGCCCACGCCTGCGCGAAGCCCCGCGCCAATTTGACCAGGTTCTGGGCCACCGTCCAGGGGGCCAGTCCCCGCAGCCCAGCCGCTGCAATGCCCTCAAAGGGCACCCCGGCCCGGGTCACCAGGTCCCGCTCAATACCGCCGGTGCTGCCAACCCAACAGGTTTCGAGTTTTGAGTTTCGGGTTCCCGGTTCCGAAGCTCCCGACTCGGAACCCAAAACCCGAAACTCGAAACTTTCAAGCACGGCCAGGGCCGGATAGACGTGCCCGCCCGTGCCGCCGCCCGTGATCAAGAGACGCATCTGCCCTAACGACCGCTGACTGCAGACCGCCGACTGCTGAACTGGCCACCACTCACAGACTCGGCGGTCGGCGGTCGGTCGTCGGCCGTCGTCGGCGCATGGCGCGAGATATTCATCAGTAAACCGACTGCCGCCAGCGAAGCCACCAGGGACGAGCCACCGAAGCTGATAAAGGGCAGCGGCAACCCCGTGACCGGGAAGATCGCCGTGACGACGGCCATGTTAATCATCGCCTGCAGGCCCAGCCACACCGTGATGCCCGTCGCCAGGTATTTGCCGAACGGGTCCGGCGCCTGCTGGCTAACGCGATAGCCCCGGTAGACCAGCACCACGAAAAGGCCGATAACGGCCAGACAGCCGATCAAACCCAGCTCCTCGCCGAGAATGGCGAAGATAGTATCTGTGTGCCAGACATAAACCGGGCCAAACTTGGCACTACTCTGGCCCAGCCCTACTCCAGCAATCCCACCGGACTGCAAGGCCTGGATGACTCTGAGCGTCTGAAATCCGGCCTCCGTCTCGTCGATGAATGGATCCAGAAAGACTTTAACACGGTTGAACCGGTACGGCGCCTGCACGATCAGCAGGGCAATAGCCAACCCACCCATAGCCGTGCTAAAGGCCAACTGTTTCAGATCGGCGCCAGCTACATAAAACATCGCGAACGCCGTTAGCGCGATCAGGCACGCCGTACTGAAGTTGGGTTGTAGCAGAATCAGGCCAGTGATAAAGCCGATCAAAATGGCGAAAGGCACGAGCCCGTAGGTCACGTGCCGGATGCGTTGCCCCTTGGAGGCGAGCCAGTCGGCGATGTAGATGACCACCGCCAACTTGGCGACCTCGCTGGGCTGCACTGACCCGCCGAGGAACCAGCGCGTCCCGCCGCCCACCTCGAGCCCGATCACCAGCAGGACTGCCAGCAGCCCGAGCGTAAGCCCCAACATCGGCACCGACCATCGCCGCCAGAAATGGTAATCGACCCGGATCATCACCACCAGCGCTGCCAGGCCGAGCCCGGTCCAGAGCAGTTGGAGGGTCAGTTTTGCGGTCGGCCGGCTGTAGTCGAGGACGTAAGTTGTGGTGTAGACCATCACCAGGCCAATGACCAGCAAGCCGGCGACGCTCGCTCCGAGTGCGGCATCGGGCGGCAGCAGCCTCGATTTTGGATTTTGGATTTTGGATTTTGGATTTACTGAGTTCATCAATCTAAAGTTGGCAAAGTCGAAACCAACGCCTTGAACCTGCGCCCTCGCTCGGCATAATCGCTGAACGCATCAAAACTGGCACACGCTGGTGACAGCAACACCACATCCCCGGGCCGTGCCACGGCGACTGCCCGCGCGACCGCTGCCTCCAAGGACCCCACCTGCTCCACGGCGGGGGCCTGCGGCCCCCCACGAGCGTTCGCGCGGCCCGAATCGACCGCAGTTGAAGCCTGCTCCTGCCGCGCGAACGCTCCGTGCCGCACCCCAGCCGTTACCACCTGGACGATAAGCTCTGCCGCCTCCCCGAAGGTGATCAGATGCCGGACCCGCTCCTGTATGGCGCGCACCAGGTCGTCCCAGGGCAGTCCCTTGTCCCGTCCCCCGGCGAGCAGCACGATCGGCTCGCCGGGAAACGCGCGCACAGCCGCCAGCGTCGAGGCCGGCGTGGTGGACTTGGAATCGTTGTAGAAGCTTACACCGCGCCACTCCCGGACAAATTCGATCCGGTGCTCGCCGGCTATGTATTGGGTAACGGCCTCGCGCATCTGCGACGCCGACACCTGGCATAGCGCCCCAATCGCCACCGCCGCCAGCACATTCTCAACATTGTGGTCCCCCCGCACCCGCAAATCGGCCGTTGCGCAGACCTCCTGCTCACGCTCGCCGTGCCGGACGAATATCCGCCCTTCTCGTACGAAAGCGCCTTGCTCCAGCTCCAGGCTACGGCTGAACGGGAAAAAACGGCCATGAATCGACCGGGTCAGGCCCGCCGTGATCGGATCATCCAGGTTGAGCACCGCCCAATCGTCGGGCGCCTGAAAATCGAGTATACGCCGCTTGGCCGTTTGATAAGCGTCGAACGAACCGGCATAGTCCACCAGGTGGTCCGGCTGAATGTTAGTAATACACGCAATCCAGGGACTGCGGTCGAGGTGCTCCAACTGGTAATTGCTGAGCTCCAGGAGCACAATTGGATTTTCGATTTTGGATAGATTCGCTTCGCTCACTACAAGTTTCGGATTTTGGATTGATTCCGATTCAGAATCCAAAACTTGTGGTGAGCGAAGCGAATCTATCGAAAATCCATAATCTAAAATCGGCAGGACGTCTAACGGCGACACGCCGAGGTTACCGCCCGCGTACACCTGCCGCCCGCCCGCCCGGAGCACGGCTTCCGTAAGCT
>JBBITV010000017.1:5656-20078 GCA_037440585.1 Chloroflexota bacterium | reverse complement strand
AGATGGCGTAGACGACTATCCCCCGGCTGAGGGCCGTGCGGACTACCGCCCGCAGTGCGGCGTTCATCCCGGGCGCGTCGCCGCCACTGGTCAGGACGCCGACCGCTTTCGGGGGCGAATTGGCCATGGTCGTTGCCTCCTTCCGCCTGTCCTGCCGTTCATTCCCAACCTATCACCCGCTTCAAATGCGCCTCATAATCCGGTGTGAGGTGCTGGTACTCTCCCGACATGAGGGGCGATGAGATCATGATCGATCACCTCGATGTTCTCCTTGCCCCCATAGAAGTCCCACCAGGGCTTCGTCCCCTTCGCCAGCACCTCGTTCAGCGCCTGGATGTTTTGAACGCCACGATCGCTCAGCCACGCCCGTAGCGCCTGGGCACCACCCTTGCCGTACTCCGGGATGCCGTCCTGCCACGTCGCACGGCCACATAGCACGCCGGAGAACGGCGTCCCGGCCTCGGCCGCCAGCTCCAGCGTTTCCCGGAAGACCTCGTCGGTGACGCCAGCGCTGAGGTAGATGAACGGGATCCGCGTTGCCGCAGCGGCTGTGCGGAAATATTCCATGGTCTCCGCGCGGCTGTAGGCGACCTGGCCGTCAGGGTTCGCTTTTGAGCCTTGAACGTAGCGCACGTTGACGGGCACTTCGACCTTGAGCACGTCCACACCGTACTGCGGCTGCGAGAACTCCCGCATGTACTGCGTCACCTTGTCGGGCTTGACCCGCGCAAACGCCAGGCTTTTCTCGTCACCGATTTCGTCGCTGTAACAGATGGGCTCCAGGAAGAAGGGGACGTCGTGGGCCCGGCACTCCGCCCCGACGCGCTCGATGAACGCGTGCTTGATGGTATTGATCTGGGGGTCGTCGTCGGGATCGTAGTAGAGAAGGATCTTGATGACGTTCGCGCCCGCCGCGACGAGCCGCCGCACCGACCATTCGGGCAGCAGGTCGGGCAGGCGCCCCTTGACGGACGCGTCATAGCCGGTTTTCTCATAGGCCAGCAGCAGGCCCGCATTTGGGGCGCGGCGCTGGCTCGCCTCCAGGCCGTACTCGGGGTCCAACAGGATCGCGCTGGCATACGGCGTCAGCAGCTCCGATACGAGCACCTTGAATTCGCTCAGCTCCGCGTGGCTGGCTTCGCTGCCCTTCGCTTTGGCGATCGCTTTCTTCAGAGAGCCACGCTGGTCGATCGCCAGGGCCGCGATCACGCCGTTCTCGTCTGCTACGGCGTTGATCCCGTCGAACTTTCCGCGCGTCATGCGCACCTTGGTACGTAATTGGGTCTGCGTCATATAAGCCTCCTTGCTCGTTGACTGACTGGGCTGAATGTCACAGTAGATCCAAACTTGCGCTCGGGATGGGTTCGTGACCTATTGTAAGGCCGGTCACGGACCCGCCTGGAGTATAAAAGGGGCAAAGGTAAAACTTTTACAGTGATAAAAAAGCCGCTAGCTCTATCCCAGTCTGAACCGGGGTAGACTATCGGCGATCTCAACAACCCTGTCTCCCGCCGCAGCGATGCGACAGAACGAAACGGTATTAAGTTGAGGCACAAAACCTCTTTTCTATCATAGACGCGATCACCGTTCCTGTCAAACTGATGTCGGCCTCAGGGCAAACTTACCATCCTTCATGATCTGCTCCCCGTCGACCCAGATCGAACACTCCGTTGGGATCACGTCGACGTGGATGGTGGAATTCCAGTCGGCGCCAGTGCGGTCCGGGTAGGGATTCCCAAAGGCCACGTGCATACCGGGGATTTTCTCGTCTTGCAGCAAATTGCCGGTCAGATGCGTGACCCCAATGTTGGTCCCGATGGCGAATTCACCCGCCCGGTTGCCGTTCTCAGCCGAGTTGAGATAGGCCCACACTTCGTCGGCCAGGGCACGGTTGGCGCACTCGATGGCGGCAACGCGGCCGTCGGAGAGGCGGAAGGTGATTGGGGTGTCCAGGACACCGTACTTGTGGCTGAAATAGTCACCCAGGACATCGGCGACGATAACGCCATTGGCGCTTAGGGGTGCGGTGAACGTCTCACCCTCGGGCAGGTTCCCCCAGTCGCCCTGTTGGTGGTAAAGCCCGTGGCAGGGGATCCACTTCAGGTGCTCTGGATCCAGCTTGACAACCAAATCGGTGCCTTTGGGAGAGGTCACCCGGATCTCCCGCGCGTCCTTCACACGATTGGTGACCCGATGGGTCAGGGCGGCGATTTCGCCATAGTCGACCCGCATGCCCTCGCGCATAAGCCGCGCATCGATGTTGATCATATGGCCATGGCGCGTCCTATACGTCTTGCGCACCAGCTCACCCAGCGGGATGCGGAAGCTGATCTCGCCCGGCTTGCCCTGAGCAATGTAAAAAGTAACGGTGGGCTTGAATGTGTCCAGGTCGTCGACGAGGGACTCAGGGACTGCGGTGATGGGTCGCGGGCCGTAGGATTCCAGGTGCTTGACGAAAACGTGGGGCGTAATGTGCCGCGCCTCGGCCGCCACCAGGTGGCCGATCTCAGCCGTCTCGTCGTCGGTCCAGATGAATACACGGTCGTCGGGCTTAATAGCCATGCAAGTGCGCACGGCAACGCGCGCGCCTTCGCGCATTTCTTGTTGAGCAACACTAGACCCCCGCCTCATTTTGCTCCTCTCCGCCCAGTCTCAGCAACAGCCTGCTTGACCTGCTTGAATGGAATGGCCTCATCTAGCGCATTGAGAACAAAGTCTGGTGCCGGCTGGTCGACGACGGGCGCGGCGGAACTGGAGGCTGGCCGCCGTGGGGTGGGAAGAGGCAGCAGCGGGCGGGGCGGAACGGGCGTCGAGATCGTTGGCGACCGCGCTGGCTGGAGATAGGCCACAGCCGCCACGGCCAGGCAGAGACACAGACAGCAGACTAACACGATCAACGAACTACAGCCGATGATCCACCAGCGGGCTTCGATGCCCAGAATCGGTGTACGCATTGAGGGGATTGTAGTCTCCATTGGTGTCTCTCCTTATTGCGTGATGCGTCATGCGTGAGACCCCCCGTTCCCCCCGCAAGCCGGGCGGGTAAGGGAATACGCATCACGCATCACGCCCTATGCATCGCAACTCCATTATCCGGAACGTTTATCCGGATCGTTGTGCCAACCAGTCCCCCAGCTTGACCCACAGCCCCTTCGATGCGCCACTGCCGGCGACGATGCCGATATGGCCGCCCGCAAGCTCCAGAACCCGCTTGTCCTGGCTCGAACGAGGTCATTCAGAACAGCAGCCGATCGGGGCGGGCAGATGTGGTCTTGGGCAGCAGTGATGGTAAACAGATTGGCCGTAATACGGCTCAAGTCCACAGTTTCGCCATCAATCTTCATCCGGTTCTGGACTAGCAGGTTGTCCTGGTAGCAGTCTTTGATATACTTGCGATAGGCCTCGCCAGGGAAGTCGATGTTATCGTTGAGCCAGTAGCGTAGCGTGAGGAAGTCGTCGGCCTTCCTGGGGTCGTCGAGCCGTTCCCAGAGGTTGACGGCCTGGGCGATTTCGTTGGTCGGCCGCAACCACTGGAAGCTGGTCTGCATCAGCCACCTGGGCATGTTGCCGAATACATCTACCACCTGGTCGACCGGGAAGGCCTCTTTGCTTGCCCACGCGCTCAACATGCCATCGTCGTGGAAGTTAATCGGGGCGGCAAGCTGGATCAGGTTACGTACCTGGTCGTTGTGCAGGGCCGTATAGATCGCGGTGAACGTCCCGCCGATGCAATAGCCGAGCAGGCTGAGTTGCGCCTGGCCAGTGACGTCGAGCACCTTTTGTACGCAGCGTGCCAGGTAGCCATTGATGTACTTGTCAAACGTGTCCAGGCGATCCTCGTCAGTCGGGGTACCCCAGTCGATGATCCAGACATCGAAGCCTCGACCGAGCAGGTATTCGACCAGGCTTCTGCCTGGCTTGAGGTCTAGTACGTAATACTTATTGATGATAGATGCAACCATGAGCAGCGGCACCGGCCGATTCGAGAGCGTCTTGGAGCGGTAGCACAGCAGCCGCAGTTTATTCTCCTGATAAACGACGTCCGCCGGGGTCGCCGCGACTACTGGCGGCTTGGGATCCAGGACGATTCGCCACCAGGCAAACATCCGCTCCTGGCTCCGGGTGAAACTCTGTGCCCACTGGTCGTAGGTAGCGGCCCAGGTATTAAGCGTGGCAGTCAACATCGGACCTCCTTAAGTTAAGGTGCGACGCACTTCGGCTTGTGGACAGAATCCAAGTGTGTCGCACCTTTGTCCTTAACTGAACCGTATTGGCACTAGCCCTGGCCAGCGACGAGCCGATCAACTCTCTCCGACAGTTGCCGCACTTGCGTCGAAAGCTCGGTGAGCTTGTGCAGGATCTGCTCCTGATCGCGCTTGTTCGGTAGCTGCAGGCTGGAAAGGGCCAGTGTGACCGCCTTGTCGATTTGAGTCTTGACCGCCAGGGACTGTTCTAGCGACTTGCCCATCTGCTCCAGGAATTGCGGACTACGCAGGACCTTGTCCCAATAGTCTGCCGTCTGCTTCTCCCAGATGTCGAAAGCCTGCTTCCAGAGTTGGGTGGGGTCTTCAAGCATGGTTACGATCTCCCTGTGATTGATAAGAATTATAACACAAGACCGATAATTGCAAAAATGCTAATAGGCTTTTGCCACACTCAGGTGAGTGTGGTATAATTTCGCGAGCATTCTGGCGCCGGGAGTTAAGCGTGTTTCTTAGACGAGACAAGGAAAAAGAGAAGGACAAAAAGATCGAAGCCAGCCTGGCGCGCACACGCCAGAGGTTCTTTGGGCGGATCGCCAGTCTATTGGGACCCAACGACGGTACGCCCGCTGTATGGGCGGCACCTTCACCCCTGCTCATCCCGGCGGACGGTTGGGGGAATACCGCCCTCGAATTGGGGGAAGCCCGGCGCGCGGTGGGCCAACACCATGGGGTGCGGCGCGCGGATCAGGTGCAGGCTATTCTGAAAGAAAAATTGGTGGAGATCCTGGATGCTACCCGGTGGGAGCACGCTGCCGGGCCGCGCTTGTTGACCGTGATCCTCATCGTGGGCGTTAACGGCTCGGGCAAGACGACGAGCATCGGCAAGCTGGCGCAGTGGCATAAGCATCAGGGCCGCAGGGTGACACTGGCGGCGGCGGACACCTTCCGCGCGGCAGCCATCGACCAGCTTAAGATCTGGGGTGAGCGTGCCGGGGTCGAGGTCATCGCCGGGCAGCCAGGGGCTGATCCGGGCGCCATCGTCTACGATGCGATCCGGGCGTGCCAGAGCCGGGGCGCCGATGTCCTCATCGTGGATACGGCTGGCCGGTTGCACACCAAGTTTAACCTGATGAAAGAGCTGGAGAAAATTCGCAGCATCGCCGCCAAGCAGGTGCACAAAGCACCCCACGAAACGCTGCTGGTCCTGGATGCCACGACGGGCCAGAATGGTCTGAGCCAGGCCAGAGTTTTCAAGGAGGCCGTGGAGATCACTGGCCTGATCTTAACCAAACTGGACGGTACGGCGAAAGGTGGCATCGCCTTTGCCATCTCGAAGGAGCTGGGCATCCCGATCCAGTTCGTCGGCACGGGCGAGAAGCTGGAGGATTTTGCGGAGTTTGATGCAACGGAATTTGTCGAAGGATTGTTTGCGACATCGGACTTTTAAGGAGTGTATTGGTGGAAGAGTTATTGCAGAAGCTCAATGAGTTAGAGGACCACATTAACAACATCCTGGTGCGTCTTTGACCTGACCGGGAAAGAGCGGCGCATCGGCGAACTGGAAGCCAAATCGACTGAACCGGGATTCTGGGACGACCCGGAAGGGGCCCAGAAGATGATGCAAACGCTCTCTGACCTGAGAAACAAAGTCGAGCCCTGGCAGGAATTGGCGCGCCGGGTGCGTGACCTGGGAGAGTTGCTGGAATTGGCCTCGGCCGAGGACGACCAGGCGGTCGTAGAGGACGTGGCGGGCGAGATACAGGGGATCGAGGAGGAACTGGACAGGCGCGAATTCCAGTTGATGCTCTCCGGCGAGTACGACCGGAATGACGCGATCCTGGCAATCCATGCCGGTGCCGGCGGCACTGAGTCGCAGGATTGGGCCGCGATGCTGCTGCGGATGTACTTACGCTGGGCAGAGCAGCACGGCTATACCACCCAAATCCTGGATACGACGGAGGGTGAAGAGGCGGGCATCAAGAGCACGACTGTGGAGGTCAGCGGTGAGTACGCCTATGGCCTCCTGAAAGCCGAGCGCGGCGTGCACCGCCTGGTCCGGCTCTCCCCCTTCGACGCCGCCCACCGCCGTCACACGTCCTTCGCCCTGGTCGAGGTGATGCCAGCCTTAGACAACACTGTGGACATCCACATCGATCCAAACGACTTGCGTATGGACGTCTTCCGTTCGTCGGGTGCGGGCGGGCAAAACGTCCAGAAGACCAGTACCGCCGTGCGCTTGACCCACCTCCCGACCGGCATCGTGGTCACCTGTCAGAACGAGCGGTCGCAGATACAAAACCGGGAGACGGCAATGCGCATCCTGCGCTCCCGGTTGCTGGAGATCGAGTTGGAGAAGCGGGAAGCCGAGCAGGCGCGGCTCAAAGGCCAGCACGTGGAAGCCGGGTGGGGCAACCAGATCCGCTCCTACGTCCTGCACCCGTATCAGATGATCAAGGACCATCGGACCGGACACGAGACCAGCCGCTCACAAGCGGTACTGGACGGAGACCTGGACGCGTTTATCCAGGCGTATTTGCAGGCGCAGGTGGGAAGATAAAACGTATTGCGTATTGCGTATTCCGTCAAGTGATGCCTGACACGCAATACGCAATACGTATCACGTCCAGAAGGGAGTCTATCCATTGAGCAAAGTCCGCGTTGCCATCATCGGGGTCGGCAATTGCGCCTCGTCGCTGGTGCAAGGCGTTGAGTTTTACCGCAATGCGTGTGCGGATGACTTCGTGCCAGGCCTGATGCACGTCAACCTGGGCGGCTATCACGTCAACGACGTGGAGTTTAGCGCCGCCTTCGACATTGATGTCAACAAGGTTGGCAAGGATCTGAGCGAAGCGATCTTCACTCTACCTAATAACACCATCAAGTTCGCCGACGTGCCACACCTGGGCGTCCCCGTGGCGCGCGGGATGACGCACGACGGACTTGGGCAGTATCTCAAGCAGGTCATCCGGAAGGCGCCCGGCGCGACGGCGGACATTGTCCGCATACTGAAGGACACCGGAACACATGTGGTGGTCAACTTCCTGCCTGTTGGCAGCGAGATGGCGACGAAGTGGTACGTAGAGCAGATCCTGGACGCCGGCTGCGGTTTTGTCAATTGCATCCCGGTGTTCATTGCGCGTGAGGCCTATTGGCAAGGCCGCTTTAAAGAGCGCGGCCTGCCGATGATCGGCGACGACGTCAAGTCGCAGGTGGGCGCGACCATCGTACACCGGGTGCTGACGCACCTGTTCCGTGAGCGAGGCGTGCACCTGGACCGCACTTATCAGCTCAACTTCGGCGGCAACACGGATTTCTTCAACATGCTCGAGCGCGACCGGCTGGAGTCGAAGAAGATTTCCAAGACCAATGCCGTCACCTCGCAACTGGACTACGAGCTGAAACCAGAGGATGTCCACGTCGGCCCGAGCGACTACGTGCCGTGGCTCACCGACCGCAAGTGGTGCTACATCCGGATGGAGGGCACCACCTTTGGCAACGTCCCATTGAATCTGGAATGCAAGCTGGAAGTCTGGGACTCGCCCAACTCGGCGGGCGTGGTCATCGACGCGATCCGTTGCGTCAAGATCGCATTGGATCGCGGAATTAGCGGTACTCTGGAGGGTCCATCAGCCTATCTCATGAAGTCGCCTCCGGTGCAATACGCCGACGACGAGGCGCACGCCATGACAGAGGCCTTTATCAGGGGGCAGTAGACATCTATGCCTACATACTATTTTATTCGCACTCTGGCCTGGCTTAGCCAGCGCATGCCCGTCAGCGTTGGGTACTGGGTCGCCAATCGCGTCGGTGACTGTGTGTACCTGACGTGGCGCCGTGGCCGCGAAAACGCCATCGACAACATGCGACACGTCCTGGGCTCGCGTTCGTCCGAATGGGAGGTGCGGCGGGTCGCCCGGCGTGCGTTCCGCAATTATCACAAGGACATGTTGGATTTTTTGCGCCTGCCTCAGCTTGATCCATCGGCACTGGAGCGCCAGGTCCATGTTGAAGGCTGGGAATACCTGGAACAGGCGCTTGTGGTGGGGAAGGGTGTGCTGTTGGTAGGAAGTCACTTTGGAAACTGGGACCTGGCTGGCCTGGTCGTGGCATCCCGCGGCTATCCTGTTAATGCTATTGCCGATAGTTTTGGCTCGAAGCGCCTGGATGAATGGATTGTGGATTCCCGGCGGCGGCGAGGAATTAACGTGATCGCACCGGGTGTGGCGTTGCGCAGCATCTACCAGGCGTTGAAGCGCAACGAGGTCGTCGGGATTATCCTGGATCGCCCCGCGGGGGAGGATGGCCTCCCCGTCCGCTTCTTCGGCGAGATGGCCTGCTGGCCCACCGGTCCGGCGACGCTTGCGCTTCGGACGGGAGCACCGGTGCTGGTCGGCTACCTGTTGCGGCAGCCAGACGGCAAGTTCTACGGGAAACTGCAACCGGTGCCTGGCCTGGGCATCGACGACCGGGAAGGGATGGACATCACGACAGGGACGCAGGCGATTGTTCACGCCGTAGAGGAGCACATTCGGCGTTGCCCTGAGCAGTGGTATATGTTCCGGCGAATGTGGCCCCGGTCAATGACCAATGATCAATGACCAAATCCCAAATTGGGGATTTGGGATTTGGGATTTGAGATTTGAAATATTACCTCTTCCGGCTTGCCGGGTGGATCATGCCCCTGCTCCCGGATCGACTCGGTTACTGGCTTTTCACTCGCATCGGCGACCTGATCTATTGGCTTCATCGGCGGGCGCGTGAAGCGGTCCTCGACAACCTGCGCCACGTCCTGGGCTCGACGACGAGTGAGCAGGTTCTTCGAGATGCTGCCTGTGGCGTATTCCGTAACCAGGCGAAGAACTATTTCGACCTTTTTCGCATCCCAAGACTCACCGCAGCACAGATCGAGCGCCTCGTGAGGATTGAGGGCTGGGAGCATCTCGAAGAGGGATTGGCGCGTGGGAAGGGTGTCATCTTTGTCTCGGCGCACTTTGGCAACTTCGACGTAGTGATGCAGGTGGTCGCCTTTCGCCACATTCCCACGATGCTCGTGATGGAGCACATCCAACCGGAGAGACTGTTCGATTACGTCCGGCAACTCCGGGCGGATAAGGGGATCGAGGTCGTGCCGGTGAAAGGCGCAGCGCGGGCCGTGGTGCGTGCTTTGCACGACGGCAAAATTGTTGGGCTGGCGTTGGACTGGGCTGTGACCGAAGGGGTGGTGATGCCGTTCTTCGGAGCCCCGGCGCGAGTGCCGGATGCCTATGCGGAACTGGCGCGGCACACGGGCGCGAGTGTCATCGTCGGATTTATTACGCGCGGCCCGGATGACACCTTCCAGGTCCGGATTGAGCCACCCTTCACCGCCCCCAAGACGGCGGACCGCCAGCAGGACGTGCGCGACACGATCACGCGCGTGTTGTCCATCGCTGAGCCGTACATACGAGCGCATCCCGAGCAGTGGGTGATGTTTCACCGAATCTGGAACCGATGATCGGTCAACGGAAAGCGAGCGGATAAACGGAAGGCGCAAAGACCATCTCCTAACCGATTGCAGGAACGAGGAACCATTATGGGCAAAGCCGATTTGCATATTCACTCTGCTGCTGGCGACGGCATGGCCAGTCCGGCACAGATTCTGGAATACGTCGAACAGCATACGGACCTGGACTTGATTGCCATCACCGACCATGATATGATTGAGGGGGCGCTGGAAGCGCGCGAGATCGTCACGCGTGGCAATTGGCGTGTACAGTTTATCGTCGGCTGCGAGATTACGACGCTGGAAGGGCACATCCTGGCCTACGACATCGAGCGGCCTATCCGGATGCTACAGCCCCTGGCGCGGACATTGCAGTTGATCCACGAGCAGGGCGGCCTGGCTGTGGTGCCGCATCCGATGAGCTGGCTGACGCGCAGCCTGGGGCGGCGCGGGATCATGCGGGTCGTGGCGCGCCGGGGCGGGGGTGTGCACTTTGACGGGATTGAGGTGATCAACCCCAGTTTTGCCGGCCGGATTGTGTACAGGAAGATTCTGGAGCTTAACGAGCAACTCCGTCTGTCGGAGACCGCTGGCAGTGATTCCCACACCCTGGACACCATCGGCTCAGCCTACACGCAATTCGATGGCCACACTGCCAACGACTTTCGTCACTCGCTCAAAGCAGGGACGACGGTCGCGAAAGGTGAGTTCTGGGGTGCGTTCGAACACCAGCGGTTGGTCCGGATCATGGGCCAGCAATTGTACAAGGCGTGGGTTGCCGTTCCCAGTCGTCACATTCGACGGGCTTTGGCCGGCAAGTAGTGAGGCCGGGGTCAATGAAGATCGCCCAGGTATCCCCCTACGATTACCCGTATGCCGGCGGTGTGCAAGAGCATATCCGCTGTCTGGATCGCTATCTCCGCGCCCGGGGGCATGAGGTGTGGATTCTGGCGCCTTCCTCCGCCGACGAGGATGAGCTTCAGGATAACATCATTAAGGTCAGCGGGGCTGTTTGGCCTGTACCTTACAGCGGTTCCATCGCCCGCATCACCCTCTCACCACGTGTGTATCGGCGCGTCAAAGGCATCTTGCGCGAGAGGGCCTTCGACATCGTCCACATTCACGAGCCCATCGTCCCCGTCTTGCCCCTAGCCGTGTTGCGCCATTCGAAGGCGGTCAACGTCGGGACCTTCCATGCCTACCGCGATTCCCATGCCGCCTATGAGTGGGCCAAGCCGGTGCTGGAGCCGTTCTTCAATCGCCTGGATGGGAAGATTGCCGTGTCGCCCGCGGCGCGGGATGCCGTCGCCCACTACTTTCCAGGCGAGTATATGATCATCCCAAACGGAATCGAGGTCGAGCGCTTCGCCGGTCCAGAGGTGGAGCCGTGGCCGCGCTTTATGGACGGCAAGCTGAATGTGCTCTTCGTGGGGCGCCTGGAGAAGCGTAAAGGGTTCCGGCATTTGCTGCGCGCTTTCCGCTACGTCAAGGCGGCCGTGCCCAATGCCCGACTGATCGTCGTCGGTGCCTACGACCGTGAGGAAAAGGCCCCGTTCGTGCATTACGCGCGAGAGGAGCACATCCGTGACGTCAAGTTCGTTGGCTATGCCGAGTCGGCAGCAATTCCGCGCTATTACCGCTCTGCCCACGTTTTTTGTGCCCCGTCCACCGGGTTCGAAAGCTTCGGGATCGTGTTGCTGGAGGCGATGGCTTCCGGCGTGCCGATTGTGGCGTCCGACATCCCTGGCTACCGGACGGTGATGACGGATGGCGCGGAAGGGTTCCTGGTGCCGCCGGAAGACGAACCGGCCCTCGCCGGGGCGCTCATCCGCCTGCTGCAGAACCCCGAACTCCGCGCACGGATGAGCGTGCGTGGACGGGAAACTGCCGAACGTTACGACTGGGCGCGGGTCACGACGCAGATCCAGGCTTACTACGAGGAGTTGTTGGAACGCCGGCGCCTGGAGGCCCAGATAGGCGCCGATCCTGCCGAACGCTCGCTGCGAGAACTGGTGGTGCGGGTGTCGGGGTGGTTCGATCCACGATAACTCGGGGGAACCTTGTCCTTGAGTGAAGCGAAGGATCAGAGGAACTAGGGGAACTCAGGCGGTTTCTCTGAGTTCCTACGAATTCCTACAAGTTCCCACGAGTTCCTATGAGTTCCTATGAGTTTTGAAAGCTGGGCACGAGAGCGGTCCAAAGGGTTGGTGACATGGGTGGCCGGCCTGGTCAGCCGGACTGGGGTGAGCCCTACCTGGCTGACCATTGCCGGATTTGTCTTCAACCTGGGCGTGGCCTACATCCTGGCGGGCGGCCAATTCTTATTGGGCGGTGTGCTGGTGCTCGTCGCAGGGCTGTTCGACGCCCTTGATGGTGCGGTCGCACGGGCCACGGGACGTGTTACCCGCTTCGGTGGGTTTATCGATTCGACGCTTGACCGGCTCTCTGAAGCGGTAGTGTACTTTGGCCTGCTCTATTACTACGCCCAGCAAGGCTGGGTGGTCGAGCCGTTGCTGATCTACCTGACTATTGTGGGCTCGTTCATGGTAAGCTACACCCGTGCGCGGGCCGAGGGGCTGGGCCTGAGCTGCAAGGTCGGGCTTTTCACCCGCCTGGAACGCATCCTCGTGCTGGCGCTGAGTCTTCTGTTCATGCAGGTGACGACTGGGCTCATCATCCTGGCGGTGGGCAGTCTGTTTACCACCTTGCAGCGTATCGTGTACGTGTGGCGTAACACACGTCTCTCAAATCCCAATGACCAATGACCAAATCCCAAATCAATGCTCGATAACTGATGATCAATTTGGTCATTGGGATTTGGTCATTGGGATTTGGTCATTGGGATTTGGTCATTGACAACGCCGCCTCCGCCCGCTCGTAGCCCGGGTGATACTTGAGGGCCAGCTCAAACTCGGCCCGTGCCCGTTCAACATCACCTAGTCCGCGAAACGCCTCACCCCGATAGAAGTGCAGTTCTTCGATGTTCGGCATCCTTTGCAGCACCGGCGCCGTCAACGCCAGCACTCGCCGGTAGTTCCCGATCTGAAGGAGCGCCTCGAACGGTCCGAACTGGTACCAGAAGAAGCGCCAGGGCAGGCCGATAGCTATCGCCTTTTCGTAAGCCGCGACTGCGGCGCGGGCATCCCCGAGCGCCAGGTGCGCGTCGCCGAGGGCATACCAGGCATCCGGATCATGCGGTTCTGCCTGGGTCCGCGTTTGAGCCGTCTCCAACGCCCGGTGCAGCATGGCTGCGTCGTCCCCATCGGGGCCGAGGATCGCCCTGACTAGCGGCTCCTGGGCGGCGGTGTAGATCGCTATGTAGAGCCGCCCAAAGACTTTCCACGCGCGGTCGAACTCGTCGAAGGTAAGGCGGTAGTTGGGGCCAAAGTATGAATCCTGGGTCACGAAGAACTGGCGCGGGCGATCATACGCTGAGACCAGGCGGTAGTGTCCCATCCCGCCCTTTTCTTCGATCCATTGTTCGGCGATGACCGGTATCTTGTTGCTCACCAGGTGCATCACGGTCTCGATGCTGCCATTGACCCGGACCGTGGCGCGTAGTCCTTTTCCCTGCACATAGGCGACTATCTGGTCCGGCGATACGTTCACATCCTGAGGATCGGGTTTGAGGGCGGAGGCGATGGTCGCCTGCGGCAGGTCGATCCCGAAATAGCTCAACGCCATGCGGGTCGTCGCTGGGGCGCAGTTGTTCCAGCGCTGGTAGTCGTGGCGGATGCCGGAGAGCTGCGCCCGGTCGGCGATAGGGACCGGCCGGCTGCGGGGCGCGGGGGTTGGGATAGATGTGGGCTCTGGACGGCAATAGGCGCGTGAAAACGAAGCAGACCGGTTATCTGAGGGATCGAAGCAGGCAGCAGCGGGCCGTGGAATGGTATAGCCAAGGGCTATGAAGAATAACAGCGCCGCAAGCCCGCAGAACCTGGTCTTCTTCATGATAAAAATAATACCTCTTTCGCATAATCGGTACCTCGGTAATCCGTGTATCCGTGTCAGAATGCGTGTCGTGCTCCGCGGCCAATAATCGCATCGGTCATTCTAGCTACGCGCACCATGTGGCGTACGTCGTGAACCCGCACGATGTCGGCGCCGCGCACGATGGCGACGGCAACCGCGGCAGCCGTGCCCTCGACGCGCTCGTCAGGCGGCGCGTTCAGCGTGTAGCCGATGAAGGACTTGCGCGATGGCCCTACCAGGATGGGGTAGCCCAACACTTGCAGCTCGCCCACGCGGTTCAGTAGTTCCAGGTTCTGCTCCACGGTCTTGCCGAAGCCGATCCCCGGATCGACGATGATCTTTTCGCACCGGACGCCGGCGGCTTCCGCCAGAGCCAGACTCTCCCTCAGTTCACGGATCACGTCGTGCACCAGGTCGTCATAGCGCACGCCGAGGTAGCGGCCGCCCAGGCGCGCGGACTGCACGGCGTCCTTGGGTTTGCTGCGATTGTGCATGATGACGATGGGCACGCCACGCCGGGCGACCAGCCGTGCCATCTCCGGGTCCATCCGCAAGCCCCATACATCGTTGACCATGTGCGCCCCGGCGTCGAGGGCGGCCTCGGCGACAGCAGCTTTGTACGTATCGATGGAGATTGGAATGTCAACCGCCCGCGCCAGTCGTTCAATCACAGGCATAACCCGGCGCAGCTCCTCTTCAGCCGGGACCGGCGTCGCGCCGGGGCGGGTGGACTCGCCGCCCACGTCGCTGATGTCCGCGCAGT
>JBBITV010000017.1:0-5640 GCA_037440585.1 Chloroflexota bacterium | reverse complement strand
AACGCTGGGCCTGGGCCAGCGCGCGGTCAGGGTCCAGGTGTACCCCGTCGCCGGAGAACGAGTCAGGGGTGAGGTTGAGGATACCCATGACGTAGGTGCGAGCGCCCCAGTCGAATGTTTTTGGACCAATGAGCATGCTCATAATCTATCCCCAGCCCAACTGCTTCAACCGTTCGTCGCTTATTCCGAAGAAGTGCGCAATCTCGTGCACCACCGTCACCTGGACCTGACGCTTGATCTCGTCGGCGCTCAGGCAAGCCAGTTGGATGGGACCCTGGAAGATGGTGATCTTGTCCGGCAAGACCAGGCCATAATTTGACGTACGTTGGGTGAGCGGCACGCCCTGGTAGAGTCCAAAGAGGGTCTCGTTTGGGCCAAGGCCCGCGTCCTCCAGGTCCTCGGCCGTCGGCCAGTCCTCGACGACGACCTCGACGTTCGCCAGACGTTGCTGGAGCTGCGGCGGCAGTCCGTCGAGGGCCTCAGCAACCAGTTGCTCGAACCTTCGCCGGTTCATGTTAAGATCTCTTCTTGTTTGGCCCACATGCGCTGAGCCCCCTCTTCAGTTTCATCGTTGTAACCGACGAGGTGCAGGCAGCCGTGGACGACGAGGAGGTCCAGTTCCTCAGCCGGGCTGTGGCCGTGCTCGGCTGCCTGTGCAATCACGCGGGGGAAGCTGATGACAATGTCCCCGAGATAGCGGGGCGTGTCTGGGGGCAGAATGAACCCGGTCTTTTCAGGTTCTTCGGCAAAGGAAAGCACGTCGGTGGGCGCGTCGATCCCTCGGAAGCGTTGGTTTAGCTCGCGTAAGGTCTCGTCGTCGCTGACGACTACGCTGACCTCCAGCGGGCCGGCGATGCCCACGGCCTGGAGCGTCCGCCGGACTATATCCTCGATGCGCACCGGATTCACCTGTTGCTCGAAGGGCGGCTCGATCTGTACAGTGACTTCAATCTTCGGGTCTGAAGACTGGTTAAGCATCGATCAACACCTGATTTAGCTCGTCCGACGGCTGGGTCTCGCCGGGGTACTTGATGCGCGGGTGGTATACGCCTTGCAGAATGCGCACAAAAGCTTTGCGAGTTTGATCCAAATCGCGCAGGGTCAAATCGCAGGCGTCTAGCTCGCCTTCCATCAGGCGTTCGTTGATCACTGCCTGGACCACCTGGTCGATTTCGGCTGCCGACGTCGGCCGGGCGGCCCGGGCCGCTGCTTCGGTGCTGTCGGCCAGCATCAGAAGTGCAGCCTCCCGGGTCTGTGGCCGAGGACCTCGATAGCGAAAGTCGTCCGGATTAACGGCCGCGCCATTGCACGAATCGCTTAGAGCCTGGCGGTAGAAATAGGTCACCAGTCGCCGGCCGTGGTGCTGGGCGATGAAATCGCGCAGGGTCTCGGGCAATTTGTGCTTCCGGGCCAGTTCCAGGCCGTCGGTGACGTGGGCGATGATAATCTGGGCGCTTGTCTTTGGATCGAGCCGGTCGTGAACGTTCACGCCATCCATCTGGTTTTCGACAAAGAAATAAGGCCGGATTGATTTTCCGACATCGTGGTAGTAGGATGCCACACGTACCAGGAAAGCCTCCGCGCCAATGCTCTGAGCCGCCTCTTCGGCCATGTTGCTGACGATCAGGCTATGGTGGTAAGTGCCAGGCGCCTTGAGCTGAAGCTGGCGGAGCAACGGATGCGTCGGCCGGGCCAGGTCCATGAGCTGAAGCGAGGTAGTGATCCCGAACAGGTTGCCCAACAGGAAAAATCCGGCCACCGTCAGGCTGACCGAGAGACCGCCGTTGACGGCGGCTGCGAGCACGATCTGGACGACGGACAGCATATCCCATGGCACACCCGACAGTAACCGGAAGGCTAAAACCCCGGCAAGCTGCGCCGCCACGACCCATACTCCAGCCCATAGAAACGTTGCCAGGCGGTCGACGCGCCAGACGCTGAGCGTAGCCGCCAAACCGCTGGCCAGCACGTAGACGAGCAGTTCCAGCGAGCCACCGCCTAGAAAGGCCACGATCAGACCCAGCAGCACCGTCATCGCCAACGCGAATTGCGGCCCGAGGAGCACGGTGAGGATCATCGACGCGGCCGCAGCAGGAAACACGTACGGCAAAAGAGCATTGCCTGGCACGGTGAGCTTGGCGGCTGCCACAAAGAGCAGCACCACGAACATGAGCAGCATCACGTGGCGACCGTTCGACCAGAAGCCCGGGCTGTGCCGTATCACGTAGCCTCCGAGGGTGCTCGTGATGAGGGTCATAAATAATAAGGTGCCCAGAATCTGGCGCCAGTTGACCTGTGGCTGGAGCAATCCAAGGGCTTCCAACGCCTCCAGATCGCGGGCTGTCACGATCTCGCCCGCCCGCACGATCACCTGGCCGCGTTCAATGGTGCGTTGGATGGGTTGCACTTGCTCCCTCGCGGCCGCCCTGCGCGCCACTGTCGCCTGTTCGTTGTAGAAGGTATTGGGACGGACGAAGCTGCGCGCCAGATCGGCAACGACCGCGGCTTGATCTTCTGAAAATGAAGGGGTGATAGCACCTGGCAACATGCGTCTGGCATCCGCCAGTCCCGTCTCGTGGATGGGATCCCGCATGATCCGGTTGAGGACGTACAAGGTCTCACTGTAGACCGCGCGCCACGCTGGTTCTGGCAGTGCCAGTATCTGGGTAAGGACCTCGGACGAAAGGTTGAGATCGGACACGGCGGCCACGGCAGCCACTTTCTCAGCCGGCTGCGCATACGTATCTTGCCGGACAGAGTCGATATACTCCAGCACCTGGCGAGCGCGATTACTCTGTTGGCGCGCCACGCGAGGGTCCGGCGGATCGTAAACATCGGTGACGCGGGCTTCAGCCTGACGTCGTGCTTCCTCGGTGAGGCTCTTGCTCTCGAAGATGATCTTGCGCGGGGCTACGATATCCGATGGGCTCACTTGCCCCATCTGTAGCCGAACCTGGTTGGGTAGAAAAGGGAATACCAGAATCAAGCTCAAGCCCACGATCAGAAACAAGCTGAGACTTGACCCCCACAGAATGCGCCACCGCAACGCCTTTGACGGAAAAGAGGGTGGAGCTCCGCGTTTTGCACCACCCTCGCCGTTTGTTATCATGATCTACCCAGAAAGCAGCAGGCAGAAGGCAGCGGGCAGAAGACAGTAAGCAAACTGTCTTCTCCTTTCCGCCTTCTGCCTACCGGTTTAGTAGCTCGCGCACAACCTCACTCACCAGACGCCCATCGGCGCGGCCCTGGATGCGGGACATGAGTTGCCGCATGACCAGGCCTTGTTGCTGAAGCCCGGTTGCCCCGACCTCGGTAATAACCGCGCGCGCCTCGCGCTCAATTTCATCGCGGGAAAGTTGTTTCGGCAGGTAATCCTGGATCACCGCCAGTTCAGCTTCCTCTTGCGCCGCCAGGTCCTCGCGGCCCCCTTTACGATAGGCCTCGATGGAATCCCGGCGTTGCTTGGCCTGCCTGGTCAAGAGCGCAATGACCTCGTCGTCGGTCAGCTCAAACTGTTCGTCGGTGAGCCCCAGATCCACATCCTCCAGGGTACCACGCCGCGCCTTTTCGGCATCGACCACGGCGCCACGCTTGTCCTGTTCGGCACGGGCAATGGCGGCGCGCAACAGCCGGATAGTTGACTTGCGCGTGTCATCGCCGGCACGCATTGCCTGCTTGAGATCGTCCGCCAGTTTACGCTTGAGGCTCATGTTAACCCTGTCTGGTTAAGAGATTGCTAGTGAAAATTATAGACCTCCGGGCGTAGAAGGTCAAGAAGACAAGAGAGGAGATCTATGAGGGTTTCAGCGGGCGCGTCGCGCCCGCTGAAACCCTCAGAATGTCTTATTTGGGGAACTTGCCCTCAAACGTCACCAGCTTATCGCCTTTTTCGCTCTTGAACTCGGCGGTGCCGTTGGTGACCTTGATCCCGAAGCTGAAATCGCCAATCTTCTCCCACCAATTCTGGACGACGGCTCCCGGGCTCAGCTTCAGCGCTGCGAGCCGGGCCCCTGAAGTGACTGCCAGGTTGCCCGGGACGACCTGCGAGTCATAGACGACAGTGACCCGGAGTTGGTTGGTTGCGCCACCCGGAAGGCTCATCTTCTCGTTCACGAAGGGCGTGTTGACCGCGAAGTACTCGTTGGGTGCGGCCTCGAACTCGGTCGTGAACTTCATGCCGTCCAGGGTGACCGGGTACGGGTTGGGATTATTGATGTCGAAGACGTAGGCCAGGACCAGCGGGACGCGGACCGCCGGCGGCGGCGGTGGGGTCGGGGTAGTCGGGGCCACAGTGGGCGGTGGGGCGGGCCACGGGAAATAGCTGGCGACCTCGACCCGCGACAGTTGGACTGTGGGGGCCTTGAGATCTGGCAGCGGCGTCGGTGCTGGTGCCTGTGCGCACCCAGCAAGTGCTATACCGGCCAGGATCAGTACAACCAGGGCGAGTAGAACTCGTCGCATTGTTTCTCCCCCTTTCATGCAGGTGTGGCTCATCAGTAACGTTCAAACGTTTAACGTTCGAACGTCAGGTGAGCCAGCGCTTCCTGCGCTTATAATGTTTCACGTGGCGGAAGCTCTTCCGGGCACCCAGGTCGGTGAGGCCCAGGTAGAACTCCTTGATGTCTGGATTGTCCTTGAGCTTCTCGGCAGGGCCGTCCATCACCAGGCGGCCGTTCTCCAGCACGTAGGCATAGGGTGCAATAGCCAGGGCCAGCTTGACGTTCTGTTCTACCAGGACAATAGAGATTTTCTCCTCGCGGTTAAGGCGGGTGATGATCTCGAAGATCTCCTTGATTAGCAGGGGTGCCAGGCCCATGGAAGGCTCGTCCAACAGCATGAGCTTGGGGCCAGCCATCAGCGCCCGGCCGATGACGGTCATCTGCTGCTCCCCACCGCTGATGAAGCCTGCCGTGACGTTGCGGATCTGCTTCAGGCGTGGAAAGTAGTGATAGACCATCTCGAACCCGTTCCTGAGAAGGGCGCCGTTGGACTGCAGGTGGCCGCCAACCTTGAGGTTCTGCTCGACGGTCAGGTGCTCGAAAACGCGCCGGCCCTCGATCACCTGCAGGACGCCCATTCGCGAGATCTCCTCGGCGGATTTGCGGTCGATCCGTTCACCCAGGAACTCGATGCTGCCGTCGGTGACCCGGCCATCCTCGTGCTTCAGCAGGCCGGAGATGGCCTTGAGGGTAGTGCTCTTACCGGCGCCGTTGGCACCCAGCAAGGCGACAATCCCCCCCGCCGGCACCTGCATCGACACGCCTTTCAGCACCAGGATGACCTCGTGGTACATGACTTCAATGTTGTTCAGTTTGAGAATGGTACCGTTACCTTCCAAGAACCCCTCCCGATTTTGGATTTTAGATTTTGGATTAGTCGGGTTGTGGTCGTTGAGATTCAATTAGCTCGTACCGTCCAATCCAAAATCGCAAATCCAAAATCTAAAATCCTAGTATCCCAGCCACTTCGGCCACTCATTCGGCCACTTGGCCTTCAGATCGACCTCAGACAGCACCTCGAACTTGCCGCCCTTGATGATGTAGATCTTGACCTTGGTGGTCGGCCGGTGGTCTTCGGAGGTGTAGGTCAATGGTGGGACGCCAAGGCCGAGGTCGAAGTCCTTGAGGGACTCCATGGCCT
>JBBITV010000016.1:19347-20870 GCA_037440585.1 Chloroflexota bacterium | reverse complement strand
GAGACCGCCACCACGACCTGACACTACAAAAACGTAGTCCTGTATACGGAGTCGCGGTCGGGGCTGTCGACTTGCGCATCAGCGACGGGCACGTGGAATTGAACTGGCAGTTGCGCGCCAGTTCCGTGCTCTCCACCGCCATCGAAGTGCGGCTCGAGGCTGTCAACGTGGGGCGCGAGACGGTCCACCTGGACGAGCTACGGCTGCTGGTGCTAGATCCAGGTCGAGGCGGCCAACTCGATCTGGGCGCAGCACCGCAGGACTGGTCTTTCTACATGCATGGTTGGCAGTCCTGGTCGCCGGTGTTCGCCCGTCACGTGGACGATGGCATTTACTGCGAGCCGGCTGCGGGAGACTACGCGCCCAAATACGTTCCCCACGCGGTTCCGCAGAAACCACACACACTGACGAGCGAATGGGTCGGGGTGGTGACCGGGCGTGCCGACAAGCCAGCACCAGGATTACTGCTAGGGTTCGTGACAGCCAGGGACCAGTTGGGCGAAGTCAGGCTCCAGGTCGACGGCGCGCAATTCGCCGGGCTGGCGGCGGTGAGCCACGCCGACGGGGTGCCACTGGTGCCTGGGGAGCGGCTGGCCTCAGAGACGCTGCTGGTGGCCACCGGCGAGCCGTATGCACTCCTCGAAACCTGGGCCGGAGAACTGGGCCGTCACATGGGCGCCCGCATTTCGCGCGAAATTCCGACCGGCTGGTGTACCTGGTACTACTTCTTTGGCCTCAACGGCGCCAACGAAATACTGGCCAATCTGGCCCAGATCGAGCGGCTGCGCCTGCCCCTGGACTGGGTCATCGTTGATGATGGCTACATGCCGGCAATTGGCGACTGGCTCCTGCCCGACCGGCGACGCTTTCCCGAGGGAATGGACGGCCTGGCCCGCCAGATCACCGCCAACGGCAATCGCCCTATCCTCTGGCTGGCCCCTTTCGGGGCGGGCCGCGACTCCCAGCTTTACGCCGAGCATCCCGAGTGGGGGCGGCGGGATGCGGCGGGCGAGCCGGTGCTTGCCTGGGTACATGCCACGGTGCCGGTCTTCGCCCTGGACCTGACCCATCCCGGCGTCCAGGACTGGCTGCGTTACCTGTTCCGGGTTCTCAGTCACGACTGGGGGTACGCGGGGTTCAAGCTCGACTTCATCTTTGCCGCTGCACTCCCCGGCCGGCGCCACGACCCGCGCATGACGCGCGCGCAGGCCTTCCGGCGCGGCCTGGAGATCATCCGCGAAACCGTTGGCGAGCGGTTTTTGTTAGGATGCGGCGCACCGATCGGGGCGAGCGTGGGCCTGGTTGATGCCATGCGCATCGGTTCGGACGTCGCCATGATGTGGAAGTCGTTGTGGGAGGCGGACCTCAGTGCCCCGGCAGTGGACCATGCCGTGCGCAACATCCTCACCCGCGCCTTTCAGCACAACCGGTTCTGGATCAACGACCCGGACTGTGTCCTTGTGCGCGGGCGGGATGAGTCCGTACTACGCCTGGCCGAAGTCCGCACGCTGGCTTCCATCATC
>JBBITV010000016.1:17435-19337 GCA_037440585.1 Chloroflexota bacterium | reverse complement strand
GGCGGGATGGTCCTGGACAGCGACAACTTGCCGACCCTGAAGCCCCGCGCGCGGATCGACATCCTGCGGCGCATTCTCCCGCCCCTTGGCCAGGCCGCCACACCCGTCGACATGTTCGAGCACGAGCTGCCACACCTGTTCGTCCTGCCTATCGAGCGTGAATGGGGCAGTTGGCGAGTGGCCGGTATCATCAATTGGTCCGACCACATTGCCCGAACGACAGTTGACCTGACTCGATTGGGGGTTCCGCCCCAGGGGGATGTGCACGTCTACGACTTCTGGCACCAGCGCTACCTGGGTATCGCCCGCGACAGCCTGGTGCTACCCCGGCAGCTTCCTCACGAGACCACACTGTTGCTGCTTAAGCCCGTGTCAAACCAGCCGGATCTCCTGGCGTCGACGTTCCACGTGACCCAGGGCGCGGTCGAAGTTCGGAGCGTCGAGCGGCGCGCAGCGTCAGAGGACCAGTTGAGCCTGGTGGTGCGCCTGGAGAAGGCAGGCCGGCAGTATGGCCAGTTG
This sequence comes from Chloroflexota bacterium, assembly GCA_037440585.1. GTDB lineage: Bacteria > Chloroflexota > Anaerolineae > Epilineales > JBBITV01 > JBBITV01. The sequence continues at coordinate 18,818 of JBBITV010000016.1, read as the reverse complement.
CTCTTCACGGTGCCGTCGGGCTGGCAAGCCGTCTCTGCCCGGGTAAACGACCGTCCGGTGCGCCAGATCACGCCGGTGGTCGAGGGGGTCGTGGGAGTACGGTTGTGGCTGGAAGATGAGGCTACGGTCGAGATTACATACAACCAGCCATCAGCTATCAGCCATCAGCCATCAGTTATTGGCGTGAAAGGAGACACTGAAAGCTAACCGCAGAAGTGGCTGGCTGTAAAGCCTGGAGTTTCTTAACGCAGTATTCACACAATAATGTTCCTCTTTATGATATACTCTAGTTGTGAAATCTTCACTATGTGGCATAACCGCAACCCATAACCGCACGAGATTAGCCGGAATGACATGATTCATACGCGTACTTTCCACGTTGCGCTCGGCGCCTTGGCGCTGCTCGCACTCCTCGCTGGTCAGCACGCGGCCGCCAGGCCCGCTGCCAACCAGATGCGCGTCTTCCAGCAGGGTCTGGCCGGTTACACTGGTGTTCATAACACCTGGATCAGCAACGGCCCCTACCAGGCCAGTAACCAGGGTGTCCAGAGCTTCGTGCTGGCGGCGGACGAGGGTTCAGGCGGTACACCCACGCCCACGCACACTCCGGCGGCTGCGGACTGCCCGGACTTCAACGGCAATGGATCCGTAGACAGCGTAGATGTACAGACCATCGCGGCGCTGTGGGACACGACCACAAACGACCCCCGCTTCAACCGTGACGGGGACGGACAGGTCACAGTTCGCGACGTGATGCTCGTCGCCAGCCGCTGGGGCGAATCCTGCACCCCAGCGACGCCAGGCGCCCCGACGCCGACCCCGACGTTTACCGGAACGCCTACAGCTACGCCCACCTCAACCCCTACGGTCGGAGCCAGCCCGACTGCTACACCCACCCCTACCCCGACGCCCAGCGGTGGCGGCGGCCCGACCATCGGCGGTTGTGCCGTGTTCCCACCAAACAATGTCTGGAATACGCGCATCGACAACCTGCCGCTCGATCCTAACTCGCAGACCTACGTGAACAACATCGGCGCGACGGCCGGGCTTCACCCAGACTTCGGCTCGGGTACGTGGGATGGCGGGCCAATCGGCATTCCATTTGTCACGGTGCCTGGCACCCAGCCCCTCGTCCCGGTAACCTTCTATTACGCTGACGAGAGTGATCCGGGCCCCTACCCGATCCCGACGAACGCGCCCATCGAAGGCGGCAGCAACAGCACGGGCGACCGCCACGTGCTCGTGGTCGAGACCGGCTCTTGCAGGCTCTACGAGATGTTTGATTCGCATCCACAACCCGACGGGAGCTGGCAGGCTGGCTCCGGGGCCGTCTTCAACCTGGGGTCAAATGCGCTCCGCCCGGCCGGGTGGACGTCAGCCGAT
>JBBITV010000016.1:0-17425 GCA_037440585.1 Chloroflexota bacterium | reverse complement strand
GCCGGCTTGCCGATTCTGCCCGGGCTGGTACGCTACGACGAGGTCGCGGCTGGCGCGATCAACCACGCTCTCCGCTTCACCGCGCCACGGACCCGGCGGGAATACATCTGGCCCGCGCGCCACTATGCGTCGTCCTCGACTGATCCATCCCGTCCGCCGATGGGCCAGCGCTTCCGGCTGAAAGCCAGCTTCAACATCTCAGGGTTCTCGCCTACCAATCAAGTAATCCTCACGGCACTGAAGACCTACGGCATGTTCCTGGCCGACAACGGATCGAGTTGGTACCTCTCCGGCGTGCCTGACGAGCGGTGGGATAACGATGACCTTCACAACCTCCAGACCCGCGTGCGTGGCTCCGACTTCGAGGCCGTGGACGAATCCGGGTTGATGCTGGACCCGGATTCAGGCCAGGTGCGATAACAAGTCAATCTATTCCCACTTCCGCTCATCCACCATCATCTTCGCGTCCGCCGCAATTGTCCCTGCTGGCACAAATTCAATTCTGTCCACGCCGACGCGGCAGAGTTCACGCACAGCGTTGCCGAAGCCATGCGCCAGGGCGTCACGATCAGCGACTTCTTCAGCCAGCTCGACCTTGAGCGTGAATTCGTCGCGCATCCGCGGGCGCGTCACAAAGCCTTGTACCCGCGCGATCGCCGGGAATTTCGCCTGGGCTATGCGCAATTGATTGGGATGGACAAACATCCCGCGCACTTTGATGGCGTCACCGACGCGGCCCAGGAGCCCGAGCAGGCGCAGCGATGGGCGACCGCACGGGCACGGCTCGTCGGTGTAGGCAGCCAGGTCACCCGTGCCGAGGCGGATGATCGGATACGTTTCGTTAAACGTCGTGACCACGACTTCGCCAGGCTCACGCGGGCCGATACGCTTGCCTGTGGACGGATCGACCAGCTCAATGATAACGTCGTCGGCCAGGTGCAGGCCGGATTTCTGCTCACAGTCGTAGGCCAGGAAGCCCAGCTCGGCGGTCGCGTACACGTTCTTGGTCCGCAGGCCGTTCACGCCTTCGAATTGGGCGCGCAGCGAGGGCGGGTAGGGTTCGGCAGTGAAGAGGGTGTGACTTAGGGCGAACTGTTCCTTGAACTGCAAGCCCATCTCTTCGGCCTTTTTGATAATGGTCATCAGAAAACTCGGCGTGCCAGCGTAACCGTTCACCTTCAGGTCCAGCATCATCTTGACCTGCAGCTCAGTATTGCCGACGCCGCCCGGAATTACACACGCGCCGACATGCTGCAAGGCTGCGTCAAGCAGGAGGCCAGCCGGGACGAGGTGATACGACAGGGTGTTCAGAACAATGTCGCCACGCTTGAATCCCGCGACCTGGAAAATACCCGCCGCGACGCGCACGAGGGCTTGTTCCTCGCCGTGCGGCTCGTAGAGGGGGCCGGGGGAGAGGTAAATGTGCTTGAGGCTCTTGGGGTCCACGGCGAGAAAGCCGCCGAATGGCGGCTGTTCACGCTGGAGTTGGGCGAGTTTGTCCTTGCTGGTGACCGGCACGCGCTCCAGATCGGCAATGGTTTTAACGTCGTCGGGGCTCAGGCCGGCATTGTCGAAGATGCGCTTGATAGCAGGTGCGTAGGCGTAGGCGTGTTGTACGAATTGGGCAAGTTGGTCGTCTTGCAGGGACATTGGCGACTCCTTTCAGAGAATGTTGCCGGGTTGCCATGATGCACTGGTGTGACCTGTTCAAAAACACAGAGCCTGGACGTTGACCTGCCCAGGCTCTGCCACCTAACCACAGTGCTCCATGCGCCTGGTTGCTCACCCCCACGATCCACTACTCGTGTGGCGTGTTCGGCAGACAGGGGTTTGCAGGCGCGCGTGAGCATGATGTTGGGGTGGGTTGCCAACATGACTCATCAGTTTTGTTGACGGGCATGACGTTCTTCCAGCCACCTGATCAACGATTGTTGACTCTCCCCTGAGCGGCGTCCAGCCAACAGACCAGCAACACTCAGGTCTTCATCCAAATCTGGCCAGTGGATAATCGCGCCATCGCCGATGATTTCAAGATTGCTGCGCTCTTCTGGCGTGCCGTGCCACAAGCGGGGATACCACACCAGAGGCGTGATGATGGTGCGCCCATCAACCAAGTCTACGATGAGCGAGTCTTCGCTAACGGTGACAAGTTGAGCACGTGCTTCCTCAATTTCGACGACCAAAGAATTCATACCAACGCTCCAGTAAATAGTTGCAGTTCTCATTGACCAGTGTAGCGATGCGGTTAAGTTCGGTCCGACATCGAGCCCTCATGCGCGATTCGTCTCGTTGCTAGACAGTTACAAGTCCTTCTTACTCTTCAGCAGGTCTTCCTCCAGCCGCAACGTATCGATGCGATGCTCCAGGCGATAGAACCGAGACTTGATGGTAGCCTGGGCATTCCAAAGGAAGTGCCACAACCGCTTCCAGCGCGGCAGCGGCTTCTCGGGGTAGGGCTCCGACCACTGCAACACCGCCCCGGCCCAGGTCAGGCCGCCGCCAAAGGTCGTCAGTAGCACGCGATTGCCGGGACGCAGCCGACCGGCCTCGACTGCGTCGCAGAAGGCAACGGGGATCGCCGCTGACGAGATGTTAGCGTAGCGCGCAACGTTGATGAACACCTTGTCCTGCGGCACTTTCAGCCGTTGCGCGAACTGCTGGATGAGCTGTAGATTCGATTGGTGGGGGATGATGAGATCGATGTCGTTTATTGTCAGGCCGGCGTTGTGCAACACCTCTCGCGCCGCCCGGTCCATCGCCCGTAGCCCATAGCGAAAGAGGGCCTGACCGTCCATCCGGCCATAATGCAGGCCGCGGTCCAACACCTCCTGGCTTAGCGGCTGGCGCGTTCCGCCCGCTGGCTGGATCAACAAATGTCCCCCGGAGCCATCGGCGCCGAGGGCGAAGGAGCGCAGGCCGCCGAATTGTTGGCTGGCCGCCAGCAATACAGCTCCGGCGCCATCGCCGAAGAAGGCGCACGTACCCTTATCCTTCCAATCCAGGATGCGCGAAGGGGTCTCGGCCCCGACAACCAACACGTAGCGGTAAGCGCCACTGCGAATGAACCGGTCCGCGACCACAAGGGCGTAGACAAAGCCGGAACAGCCGGCACCCAGGTCGAAAGCGGCGGCCCGGTCCGCCCCGAGTTTGTCTTGTACCAGACAGGCCGTCGCCGGGAAAAGATGATCTGGCAGGCTCGTCGCGACGATGATCAGGTTCAGCCGGGTGGGTGCGACATCCGCCATATCCAGGGCTGCCTGGGCCGCCCGCACGGCCATGTCGGAGGTCGCCTCCTTAGAATCTACGATGTGCCGCTGCTCAATTCCGACGCGATTCTTGACCCATTCCGGGTCAATGCCAGCGCTCCGGGCAAGCTCGGCATTCGTCACAATTTTGCTGGGCAGGTATTTGCCCCAGCCGACAATGTGTGCATAAGGCATCGAATTGTTTACCCCAACCAGCGCTTGCGACGCTTGTAATGTTTCACCTCACGGTAACTCTTCCGCTGCCCGAGCTGGGTGAGGCCCAGATAGAACTCCTTGATGTCCTCGTTGTCTTTCAATTTGTCTGCCGGGCCGTCGAGGACGATGCGACCGTTTTCCATCACGTAGCCGTGATGTGAAATGGAGAGTGCAGCCCAAGCGTTTTGTTCCACTAACAGGATCGAAGTCCTCTCTTCCCGGTTGATGCGCTGGATGACCTCGAAGATTTCTTGGACGAGCAGCGGACTGAGACCGAGAGATGGCTCGTCAAGCAGCATGATCTTGGGGTGGGCCATCAAGGCGCGCCCAATGACGAGCATTTGCTGCTCGCCGCCGGACAGGTAGCCGCTGGTTTGGCGGCGTAAAGCTTTCAGGCGGGGAAAGTAGTGGTAGACAGTCTCCAGATCGGTCTTGGGGTTTCCATCGCGCCGCGCCAACGCGCCCACGATCAAATTCTCTTCGACCGTGAGGTGGGCGAACAAAGGTCGCCCTTCGATGACCTGGACAATGCCACGCCGCACAATGTCTTCGGGAGCCAGCCGATCGATGCGCTGGCCGTCGACTTCAATCGATCCGCGCGTCACCTTGCCCAGCTCGGTGTGCAACAGCCCCGAGATCGCTTTGAGGGTCGTCGTTTTGCCCGCACCATTGGCGCCAAGGAGCGCGACAATCTGCCCCCTATCCACTTCAAGGGACACGCCGCGCAGGACGAGAATCACGTCGCTGTAGACGACTTCGATGTTGTTGAGTCTTAGCATAATAAGACCGGTGTCGAGGCGCGGAGACGCGGAGACGCGGGGATTCAAGCTATCCCGGGGTCTCCACGTTTACCCATCTCCGCGTCTCACCTGATCGTCCATTGTTCTGGGTGATTGAGCATGTTGAAGTAATTCGGAGACGCCGGGACGGGGAACTCGGATAATCACTCTTTCACCTTGTCTCCGCGTCCCCGCGTCCCCGTGTCCCTGCGTCTCCGCGTCAGCCTACTTCGGTCTCAAATCCGGCGCCACCATCCAGTCCGTCACCGGCACGAACTGGCCCTTCTGCACCTGGATGACGCGGGCCTTGCTCGGCGCGCGCTTGTCCTTGCCATAGGCAAGAATCATCACGCCGTCGAGGGCTTTGTACTCGCCCATTTCGGTGATGGTCTCGTGGACGGCTGCCCCGGTCAGGCCATCAAAACCGACGCGGTCAATGGTCTTCTCCAGGATCGCTCGCGCATAGTCCACGAAAGCGAAGGAGAGCATGTAGGCGACATTGCGTTCGGCGGGCTTGCGAGCGTTAGCCTTGAACTGCTCGTCCAACGCCTTAATGCCGGCATGGTCGGCCTCCGTCCACCACAGGTTGGGGAACGGGCCGTAAAAACCTTCCGAGGCCGGCCCAGCGAGAGCCAGCATGGACAGGTCGAGCGCCCAGTTGTTACCGCCGATGAGGAACTCGTCGCGGACACCCAGCGAGATTGCGTCTTTCAGGATCTGGGCCGGGCCATGCGCCAGGGTGTTGGTGTAGAGGACGTTGGCGCCGGCTTTCTTGGCGTTAAGGATCTGGGTGGTCACGTCTGGTGCGCCCACGGCAAAGAACTCTTGCCCCACGATCTTGATACCCTTAGACTCAGCGTAGGCTTTGGTTTCATCGGTGAGCGCGCCCCGGCCGTAGGCAGTATCCCAGGTGAGGATGGCGATCTTGGGGGAGTCGAGAGCCTGGCCCTTGGCCGGCTTCACTTTGTCCCAGTTGGCCTTGAGCCAATCCATGAACAGGCCGAACTGGTCGGAGTAGATGGGGACTTCGCCAAAGGCGTAGCCCGGTGGATATAGGCCCTTACCGCTGACGCCGGCTGTCACGGATGGGATCTTGTCCTCGATGAGCCGGTCGCGGAGAGCCTCGGTTTCCGGCGAGCCATACATGAACAAGATCAGCGGCTTTTTCTCGCGGTAGCGGTTATAAACCGAGATGGCGTTTTCCAGTTTGCCACCCGTGTCGGACCACTCGATCTTTATCTCCGCACCGCGAATACCACCTTTGCCGTTCACCCATTTAACCGCGTCGTTAAACCCAGTCACGAGCGGGGTGGTAATCGCCGCATAAGGGCCAGTAATGTCGCCGAAGTGGAAGAAGGTGATCACTTCGCCAGCGTTGGCCTTGGTGCGCAGGGCTTTCGCCGGCGGCGGGGCAGCGGCGGGAGCGCAGGCTACCAGGACGACGACAAGGAGTAATCCCAGGATCGTGAACTTTTTCATGCGTCTCCTCCTGTGTGAATACTACAGCAGATTAAGGGAAGGAACGGATTGTCGTACCCGGGCTGGTTGCTGGGGATCACCTCCTCTCGGGTTTATTAATGCGCAAACGGCCTCAACCTCCACGCCGCCTTGGTCAGCTCCCAGCGGTGCGCCAGGCCGCGTGGCTCGAAGATCAAGAACAGCATCAGTGCCAGGCCGAAGAGCATCGGCCCCAGGGCGGCCAGGATGCTGGCCTCGAGCGAGGGCAGGAGCGTGCCGATGATCGGGGCGGCCAGGATCGAGGCCTCGTTCAGCAGGCGCACAAAGATAGCGCCCAGAATCGGCCCCAGGGCGCTGCCCGCCCCGCCGACGATGACCATGCCGAGTTGCCACACTGAATCGATCAGGTGGAATTGCTCGGGATTGATAGCCCGAGCATAATGTGCCCAGAGCGACCCGGCCAGGCCGGCGTAGAACGCCGAGATGAAAAAGGCACGCAGTTTGTACGAGAACGGGGCGATGCCGAGCACCTCGGCCGCCAGGTCGTTATCACGAATGGAGATGAAGGCGCGGCCCAACCGGGTGCGGGCGATATTCTTGGCCAGGATGGTCGTGAGACACACCAGGCCAACGATAACAAAGTACATGCTCTGCTGTGTATTGAACACAAAGTCGCCCAGTTTCGGGGGAGGCACGACGAGGCCGGGCATTCCACCGAACACGTCGGTGCGGACGTTGCGGAAGAACCAGGGGATGATAAATTGCGCCGCCAACGTTGCCATCGCCAGGTAGAACCCCTTGATACGCAGCGACGGCAGCCCGAAAATGGTGCCAATCACCCCCGCCGAGAGGCCCGAAATGGGGAGGGCGAACCAAAACGGCATTCCCCCGCGCACCAGCAGCGCCGATGTATACGCGCCGACGGCCATGAACGCGGCCTGGCCCAGGGAGATCTGGCCGGTATAACCGACCAGGATATTCAGCCCTTGTACCACGACGATGTTGATGCCGATAATGTTGATGATACTGACGATGTAGCTACTGGCGACAAGTGGCAAGCCGAGCAGCGCGACGAGAAACGCCAGCGTCATCACCCACTGGCCGCGATTGCGGATGACGGCCATGTCGTGGGCGTAAGTTGTATCGAAGTCACCGGCGAGTCTGAGGGCCATAATCTCCTTGTTTCGAGTTTCGAGTTTCGGGTTTCGAGTCAGGTGTCCATTCGTGCAACACGAAACTCGAAACCCGAAACTATCTAAATTCGTTCAATCCTCCTCAATCCGAACAACCCCTCTGGCCGGAACAACAGCACCAGTAGCATAAACACGTAGGGCGCGATCTCGCCCAGGTTCCACGAACGCACGGTGGGATCGGCAGGCAGGCCGGCGGCCAGACTCTCGACGACACCGACAGCCAGCCCGCCAATGATCGCTCCGGGGATGGATTCGAGCCCGCCAAACAGCACGGCCGGGAATGCCTTGAAGCCGATGGTGGCCAGGTTCAGGTCCACGCCGCTGATATTGCCTAGCAAGATGCCGCTAACCATCGCGACCACAGACGCGATGGCCCAGGCCAGCCCAAAGATGCGCCGCACACGCAAGCCGGCGCTCTGAGCAAGCTGGTGGTCTTCGGCGGCGGCACGCATCGCCAGGCCGGATTTGGTATAACGAAAGAAGAGTGCAAATGCGCCGAGCCCCAACATCGCCACCCCGAAGGCGATGACCAGGTTGAGCCGCAGACGAATCGTCCCGATGACGACAGGTTGCAAAGGAAGGATTTCCGGCAGCGCCCTTTGGTACGCACCCCACGTCAGGATGACCGCGCCCTGCAAGAACTGGGCCATTGCCAGAGTCATCATCACCGTGGCAAGAATCGGCTGGCCGATGAGGGGCCGCAGCGCAAGCCGCTCGATGGCGAAGCCGAGCAGCACCGCACCGAGCGCGGTTGCCAGGAGGGCCAGCCAGATGGGCAGGCCGAGCGGTTCGACGAACCACCATACCAGGAACGCGCCGATCATGAGAATGTGTCCGTGAGCAAAGTTGAAGACCCGCGATGATTTGTAAATGAGCACGATGCCCAGTGCGACCAGGGCGTAAATGCCGCCGGTCAGGATACCTGTGACCAAGAATTGCGGGAAGAGGTCCCAGTTCATGCAGCATCTCTCTGGCGAGCACGACACGGACTGTTAGTCCATGTCGTGTTCCACGGCCATCAACTATCCACCGAGCACACGCGTACCGTCGTTTCCACCGTGCCAGTGCGACCATCGCGGTACCTGACCTCGGCGCTGACATTCACCTCGGGTTGCCCATTGTACATCGCCTCGATCATCTCCCGGTAACGGTCTTCCATGAAACCGCGCCGCAGTTTGCGCGTGCGCGTCAGTTCGGCCTCGTCCGGGTCGAACTCTTTGTGCAGAAGCACAAACTTGTGCACCCGCGCCGGGGAAGGCAACGTCTGATTAACGCGGACCACATCCTGTAGAATCAGGTTGTACACCTCCGGCTTTTGCGACAGGTCCACAAAGGTAGTGTATCCAAGACGTTGCTTCTCAGCCCAGCGGCCCACATTGGCAAAGTCAATATTAATGATGGCCGTCACGTAAGCCCGCTGGCGACCGCCGATGGCCATCACGTCCTTGATGTATGGGCTAAACTTGAGGCGACCCTCAATGTACTGCGGCGAGAACTTGTCCCCGGTGGCCAGCTCCAGCAGATCCTTGACCCGATCCAGGTAGATTAGATGGCCGTCCTCGCGCAGGTAACCAGCGTCGCCGGTATGAAACCAGCCATCGCGGAGTTTCGCTGCCGTCTCTTCTGGATTCTTGTAATAGCCCCGAAAGACCGTGGGACCTTTAACCAGAATCTCGCCATTCTCCGCGATGCAGATCTGCATTCCCGGCGGGGCTATGCCCACCGTCTCGAACTTAACGTCGTTCCCGATGTGAAGAGTGTGGATTTGCCCTTCGGTGGAGCCGAAGAGGTTCTTAATGCTGACGCCGATGGCACGGAAAAAACGTACCACGTCCGGGCTCAATGCTGCGCCGGCAGAATAGGCCGATTTGACGCGGGTCAATCCCAGTTTGTCCCGCAGCGGAGCAAAGATAGCCAGGTCACCGATGGCGTATAGAAGACGCCAGAGGATGGGCACGCGCCCGGATTCAAAGCGCAGACCAGCCACGCGATACCCGACCGGCATGAAGAGGCGATATAGGAGGCGGTTGATCCAGGTGCTATCGGCGATGCGGACCTGGACGGTCGAGACCAGGTTTTCCCACAGGCGGGAGCTGAATAACAGCGCATGGGGCGCAATCTCGCGCAAATCGTCCTGGACGGTGTCCGGCGCCTCAGGGAAGTTGATGATCATCCCGTTGACCACGTGAACGGTCAGGCCCAGAATATTCTCGGTGATCCAGGCCGGCGGCAGGAATGACAGGTATTCGTCGGAGTCGAGGCGGCGGTCTACCTGGTTGTAGATGCGGCAACCTTCAAGGAGGTTGCTGTGGCTGATCATAGCGCCTTTGGGGTGTCCGGTAGTGCCTGAAGTATAACAGAAAATCGCCAGGTCTTCGCCACAACCCTGGACCAGCCGCGTGTCGAAGCAGGCTGGCTCGCGCCGGTCCAACTCTTTGCCTAGAGCCTCCACGTCCCCAAAACTCATGAGCCAGGGGTCGTTGTAACTCCACAGGCCCTTCTCGTCCCAGTAAATGACGCGCCTGACAGCCGGGACCTGGGCACGAATTTCGAGGAGTTTGTCGCACTGCTCCTGGTCCTTGGCGAAGACCAGCACTGCATCCGAATGCTGGACGATGTACTGAATCTCCCCGGGAACGCTGTCGGTGAAGATGCCGACGGCGACACCGCCAGCCGCCTGAATGGCCAACTGTGCCCAAAAGTATTCCGGGTCATTGTCGCCGATAATGCAGACCTTGTCACCGTGTTCCAGGCCCAGGCTGATCAAGCCCAGGCTCAAGTGTCTGACGCGCAGGCATGATTCGTGCCAGGTGTATTCGTGCCAGATACCCAGGTCCTTCCTGCGCATGGCGACTTTGCCCTGGCCGTACTTACGAGCCGTTTCAACAAATTGTTTGGGAAGGGTGTCAATCGTCATTGCGAACCTGGTTGCCCCAGATAGGCCTTGATCACCTGAGGATCACGCTTGATCTCATCCGCACTTCCTTCCGCAATCTTAACCCCAAAATCAAGCACCACAACCCGTTGGGCAATGTCCATCACCAGGCCCATGTCGTGTTCGACCAGTAAGATCGTCATCCTCCGCCGTTCGTGGATATCCAGAATGAAGCGCGCCATGTCTTCTTTTTCCTCGACGTTCATCCCGGCCATAGGCTCGTCCAGAAGTAGCAATCTTGGCTCCAGAGCGAGGGCACGACCCAACTCGACGCGTTTGCGCAAACCATAGGGGAGCGTGCCCACCACGCGTTTGCGAATGGGCTCCATCTCCAGGAAATCGATAATTTCCTCCACGATACGGCGATGTACGATCTCTTCCCGGTGCCCCGGGCCGAAATAGAGTGCGCTCGCCAGCGTACTTTGTCGCATGTGGATGTGCCGCGCGGCCATCAGATTGTCGAGGGCCGTCATTCCCGTATAGAGTGCAATGTTCTGAAAAGTCCGCGCGACGCCGAGACGAGCGATCTGGTGAGTCGGCACACGCGTCAGGTCGCGGTTTGCAAACCAGATATGCCCGGGTTGGGGACGATAAAAGCCACTGATGCAGTTGAGCACACTCGTCTTGCCTGCACCATTGGGGCCGATGAGCGCGAGGATTTCGCCGGGCTTGACGCCAAAAGAGATGCCGGATAGCGCAGCCAGGCCGCCGAAGTTCAGGTGGAGGTCTTCGACCTGTAAGATAGTATGGTCAGCGGTTCCGTTGGCCATGCTTACGAACTCTTCTGCGCTTTCTCGATCCTGGCCCATTCATCCCGTAACGTTACCGTCCGATTGAAGACGAGTGCGCCAGGAGACGAATCAACGGGATCGACGCAGAAATAGCCGAGTCTCTCGAACTGGTATCGACTGCCGGGTACTGCGCCCGCCAGACTGGGTTCAACCCGGCATGACGTCAACGTCTCTAGCGAGCTCGGATTTACGTTGGATTTGAAATCACCACCCTCATCGACATCACCCGGGTTTGCTTTGACGAAGAGATGGTCGTACAGGCGGACTTCGGCCGGAAGTGCGTGGGCCGCCGAAACCCAGTGCAGTGTCGACTTGACCTTGCGTCCGTCCGGCGCACTGCCGCCCCGGGTTTCGGGATCGTAGGTACAGTGCAGCTCGACAACTTCGCCGGTTTGCTCGTCCTTGACCACGCCCACGCATTTGATAAAATAAGCATACCGCAGCCGCACCTCACGGCCAGGAGCCAAACGGAAGAACTCTTTCGGCGGGTTCTCACGAAAATCCTCGCGTTCGATGTACACCACACGTGAGAAAGGGACCTTCCGTGTCCCCATGCCGGGATCTTCCGGATTGTTCACGGCCTCCAGCTCTTCCACCAGGTCTTCGGGATAGTTGTCTATGACCACCCGCAGCGGACGCAACACGCCCATCACGCGCGGAGCGCGTCTGTTCAGGTCTTCGCGAAGGCTATGCTCAAGCAAAGCAATGTCAATGGTACTGTTGGTCTTGGCCACCCCGATGCGCTCGCAGAAGTTGCGGATGGCTTCTGGGGTGTAACCGCGCCTCCGCAAACCCGAAAGCGTCGGCATGCGTGGATCGTCCCAGCCGGTGACATACCCTTCTGCTACCAATTTCAAGAGCTTGCGCTTACTCAGTACGGTGTGACTGAGATTGAGGCGCGCGAACTCGATCTGCTGTGAATGATAGATGTTCAGTTGGTCCAGGAACCAGTCGTACAACGGGCGGTGATCTTCAAATTCTAGTGTGCAAATCGAATGGGTGATCCCTTCGATGGAATCGCACTGGCCATGCGCCCAGTCGTACGTCGGATAAATGCACCACTGATCACCCGTACGGTGATGCGTTGCGTGCAGGATGCGGTACATGACGGGATCGCGCATGTTCAGATTGGGAGAGGCCATGTCAATTTTGGCTCGAAGAGTGCGGGTCCCGTCTGGAAATTCGCCTGCCCGCATCCGCTCGAACAAGTCCAGGTTCTCTTCCACCGAACGGTTACGATACGGACTGTCCTTGCCTGGCTCGGTCAAGGTCCCCCGGTACTCTCTGACTTCCTCTGGACTCAAGTCGCATACATACGCCTTGCCCGCTTTGATCAACTGTATCGCGTACTGATAGAGCTGTTCGAAGTAGTCCGACGCATAGTACTCTCGATCATCCCAATCGAAGCCCAGCCAGCGTACGTCCTCTTTGATGGATTCTACGTACTCAACTTCCTCTTTGGTAGGATTCGTATCGTCGAAACGCAGATTGCAAAGGCCGCCGAATTCGGCGGCGATCCCGAAATTGAGGCAGATGGATTTGGCGTGCCCAATATGTAGATAGCCGTTCGGCTCGGGTGGAAATCGCGTATGCACGCGCCCGCCGTATTTGTTTGTCTTCAGGTCTTCCGCGATAATCTCTCGGATAAAGTCGGAGGGTGGAAAATCGGTCTTGATCATATTTGCGGCTCGCTTTTGATTTTGTCTTTACCGATCTCGCGCGCCATCCCTGCGAAGTAGGCCCCATTATAGGTGAGTGAGGCTGATCGGTCAAATAGAAGAACCCCGTTTTCTCCAGGAAAGCGGGGTTCTGAAGGGGTTTCTGGCAAGGCACTTATGGCCGCCGGTAATTTACCGCGCCAACGAAGAGACATATGGGGCAACTCGCATCTGCCCAATCGCCCAACCATTCGACGGCCGTCACGGTCTCGCCCTGTTTTCGGCGGCGTATCAACATCCAACCGGCGAGGCCAACCAGAAAAAAGGCGACGATAAGCGCCAGCATCGGCATATTGATCACGCTCATGACAGCGTTGACGAGGGGACCGCCCACATAGCCAATGACAAAATGCAGTGCCAGGAAAACACCGCTGCCCACAATCACACCGGTGAAAAAGGACCGATACGGCAATTCCGCGAGCCCGCACGCCGGCACCGTCGCAATGCGCACACCGGGCGTCACCAGCGAAACGCTGATTGCTGGGACGCCGCCACGGCGGATCGTCTCCGCCACTCGATCCAGCCGCTCCTCGGTCAGGCCGACATACCGGCCAAAGCGGTACAGAAACGGGCGTCCCAGCAGGCGCACCAGCAGATACTGTATCCAGGCCCCGACCACCATGGCGAGCAGAATCGCGCCAAACGCCTGCAGCAGGTCGATCTTGCCGATGGCAGCTTGCGCCGCGGCCGCAAGCATGATCAGATCGCCCGGGATCGGCACCGGGATGCCAATTTCCTTGAGCAGCATCACCACGAAAATCGCGATCAATCCGTATGCGTCGAGAAACTGCGTAATAGCGGTAGCCAGATCGCTCAACATACAGTCAGCTCCAGGCGGCTATGCCCCGTTATGCCAGCGGCTTTGGTGCTGCTGAAGCCTCGACTCCAACACCTGCTTGAGCCGTCGCAGCGCCTCCGCTGACTCGGCCTCGACGCGCCGGCGCAAGACCAGCCGGTCAAGCAGAGCGAGCAGCGGACCGCGTGTGGCGTAGATGAACTCGCGCTCGAACGTCGTGCCATCGCCGTTGGGCGTCAGGGTGTAGGCAACCGTCCCGCCGCCACCGCCCACCACCTGGCCCTCGATGGCCCAGCGGCGCGGGACCTCTCGCTCGCGTACCGTCCACACGACGCGCCCGCGCCGCCCGGCGACCCGGAATTCCTCGGTCACCTGCTCGCCGATCTCCAGCGAATGGTCCGTCGCACCGCTTACGGCGAGGGAAGAAGGATGCCACTGGGGCCAGTTGCCTGGCGTGGTCACGTAGTCGAAGATCTGCTCGATTGGTTTACGAATTTGAATGGCTGTGTAGATGAGTGTCATCCAAGCTGTTGCATGATGCCCATCTGGTCAAAATTCGTCCAGTCTTCCATGACCTTGCCCCCGGCAACCCGGTTGATAGTGATACCCGAGAACGTCACCTGCTTGCCGGTCGCCGGAATGCCCATCAGTTCACCTCGGTGCGTGCCGCGCGATGTCCAACGGGTCACGACCTTGTCCCCTTCAGCGAGCATATCGTCGACTGTGGCATGCAGATCCGGGAAGGCCGTGCGGAATATGGTGATCGTCTGTTTGACACCTTCGCGACCTGTCCCTCGCCGAATAAGGTCCCGTCCGGCCGCAAGACGGACGAATAGGTCCCAACGTCCCAGTGCGCTCGACCACAAGGCGCGACCGGAGTAATGGGTTAGCAGACAGCGCATCGGGGTGGGAAAAATCGCGCAGGGCCTCACGCACGGCCACGACGAACTCGGGATGGCTGAGAACGACCAACGGCTCGGCCGGCTGTGGTGGAGAGAGTGTCTGGGTGGCAGCCACAATTTCCCTTTCCGCCAGCAGCGCCAGCCATGCCGCTGGTGGCACCGCCCGCCAGTCGTGCCCATACACTCCATAGCGCCGCCCACCTACCTCGAAATCGGCTTCAGGAATCCGCGCCAGGTCTGCGTAGGCGAACATCGGCGCCCAGAAATCCGGCTCCGCACACGGGAGGAAGGTAAACGCCAGTCCGGGCGTGGTCAGGTAATGCCGCACCACGTTAATGAAGATCAGGCTCTGGATAGGCGAAACCGCTTGATAGGACTCACGGGCCATCCAAAAGCGGAAGAGGGTTGCACCTTCACCCGGTCGCAACGGCGTGCAGTTCTGCAAATAGCCCCATGCCGCCCACGCGGCTGGATCCGCCCGCAAATCCTCCGCGCTCGCGTGATGTAGAGCGACCATCGCCAGGAAGCCACCCGGATGCCGATCCTCATCACGAACCACCAGCATGCCCTGTGGCTGCCGCGCGAGCCAGTGCGCTGCCAGGCGCGCGGCCGCTTCGCCTTCGTGCTGCGCCACCATCTGGATCAATGCAGGGTGATCGGACGTCTTTGCGGCGTCAGATAGGGTGGTGCCGCTCTCTTGCCAGGTGAAGAACGATCGTACCACCGGGCTATCGCGATGCAGGAAAACATAGTCGAACAGGATACGTTGTTGCTCCTGGCCGTGAGTCTGTTGCAGGCGCGTAGAGTAATAGGTGCGCGCCCGGCGGTGCAACTCGGCGTACCAATCGGGATTGCGCCAGCGCAGGTCGGCAGCCAACGCTTCCCGCGCCAGATCGCCAGGCTGGTGACGGCGGATGGCGACTGGCCAGTACGACCAGAACATTCTCCGGCAGTTGGGGTAGGAAAACTTCGCGCAGCCATCCGTCGAGGGGTGCGAGGGTTTCATATGTGTCAATCAACACGACGTGGCGCGTGCCCCGGGCGGCAAGAATCTGCAAGGGAGAATCTGCCGGGGACAGGCCCATCCCCGCTCGCAGGGTGCTGACGAAGGATTCAGGCACGGGCTCGACGTTGCGCGCGTCAACATAGATCGCGGGCGTTCCGGCTTGATCACACATCCGGGCGCACTCGCCCAGCAAGGATGTCTTACCCACACCGCCAGGCCCGAAGACATACAGTACGTAAAAAGGTAATTCCTTCGCAGTGAGTACAGCCTTAAAGAGGGCCCGCTCGGTGGCTCGACCAACGAACTGGCGCTGCCGCGCCTCGTTCAAACGCTCCGCCAGACGCATTGGCATAAGTCATCCCTCGCAACGCCAAATAATAAACTTTTGAGTTAAAATTATAGTTGAATTATGGCTGTTACGCAAACGTTCCGCTCTTTGGGGGTATATCCCAAAAGTGTCGGTGAATTATGGTTTGACTGGATACTGGGAGAGAGGTATTATTCTTGTAGATTGCCAGACTGAATAGCGCACTCTCAGGAGCAAGACGTGCATGATCACTACTGAACAACGCCTCACCACCATCCGCCAGGAATTCCCCGTTACCCGACGACTGGCCTATCTGAAGACGTTTTTCTCTATGGTGGTATTGGCCTGGGCCTGTACTGGCTCGCGGCGCGAGCCGGAACGTCCTGGCTTCTATGGTTTGCGCTGTTGGGCGGTCTGGAGGGCATCGCGGAACATCTCTTCGGCATCTACGTCTTGCGGCTCCTCGACCGGGTGCCCTGGTTGAATGGGGTCGAGCCGTTGCCGGTGGTCGTCTTTTCGTTTTTCGAGTACGGGTTGTACTGGACGGTGGTCCTCTGGCTGTCCTTTGGGCTCCTCAAACTCACAGACCTGATTGGAGTCCAATAATCATTCATTGGGAGGGACAAAACAGACAGGAGGGACAAAACAGAATGAAACCTCTAGTCGAGCACGGCCCGTGTTTCGTGTGCGGGACCCAGAACCCACACAGCATGGGTATCACCTGGTGGGTGCGGGAAGACGGCGCCATCGTGACTGATGTCACCCTGACCGAGGCCCAACAAGGGCCGCCCGGTTTTGCCCATGGTGGCGCTTCGGCGGCGATGCTGGACGAAGCTATGGGCGCCGCCGTCTGGCGAGCCGGGTACACCGTAGTTGCTGTCAACTTAGAGATAGAGTATCGCCGGCCGGTGCCATTGGGCGAGCCCGTGCACGTAGAAGGGATGGTTGTCGAAAAGGAGGGCCGGGCGGTGCGGACGCGGGGCGAACTGACCCTGGCCGATGGGACCCTGGCCGTGGTCGGGCGTGGGGTCTTCGTGGAAGCGCCTCACCTGTTCAACCGGGAGTTTCACCGAAACATGAACGAGCGGCGTCTGTAATTCCGCTGCTATCGAGAAAACCTACAAGCCCGGCGACTACTACTCGTCTACATCCATGAACCCAAACGCCGCCTGATTTCTGCGGCACCATTCCGGGATCGGGTTGTGCATCACCGGGAAGGAGAACCGCGAATTGGCAGGAAAACGCGGATTTGTTTGGGCCTTATGGTGCGTCGTAAGGCAGGTCAGCAGGAGACCGTGTGTTGCGGGGCGGGTCGTGGAACAACAAGAGGTGCGGGGCTATGGCAGTTCCCAAGATCGAGAGTTACCGGTTCGGGGAGATTGTCGTTGACGGGCGGCGGTATTCGGATGACGTGATCATCTATCCCGACCGGGTGGATGGCAAGTGGTGGCGGGAGGAAGGGCATTCTCTCGTGCCGGCCGATGTGTGGGAGGTGCTGCAATCGCCACCGGAGATTCTGGTGATCGGACAGGGGAGCGCGGGGCGCATGGATGTGCCAGCCGAAACGCGGCGGCGATTGCAGGCGGCGGGGATCGAGGTGATCGCGGAGCCGACGCCGCGCGCATGCGAAACGTACAATCGGCTGCGCGAAAAGCGGCGGGTAGTCGCTGCGTTGCATTTGACGTGCTGACCGGGTGATCCGGAACGTACGACACACGTTCTACCCGGGTTTGGGAGACGGCGTCGGTAAGACAGTGACAGAGAGGAAGGGAAGGAAAACGCGAAAGTCCCGGTAGGGCGGCGTAGCGGTTGGAGTGGCCGTGGGGCTGGGGGGGCGCGTCGGGGAAACTCCAGGGGTCTCGGTGGGCGTAGCGGTGAAGATCACGATCCGGGCTTCCAGGTCGTAAGCGAAAGTACAGCCGCCGGCAGCGGGATCGAAATTCTGGACGCTGAGGAAGTAGGTATCGGTACGGGTGAATTGCCAGTCGATGCGCGAGGCAGGCGGCCGGTCGGCGTCGTCATCGTTGTGGCCGAGGATTGAGCTACCATCGCTGTCCAGCAGAGAGAGCACCGAGTCGG
>JBBITV010000015.1:0-20894 GCA_037440585.1 Chloroflexota bacterium | reverse complement strand
GCTGGAAGCCCTGGGCCAGGGGGTGCCGGCCGATCATCCAGCCCTCCAGGCACTTGTGGCCTGGAGCCAATCCCATGTACGTTTTGTGCGGGTGAAGTCCGTAGAACTCGTAGAGAGCACGAGCGACCGCGTATACAACTTCAGCGTGGAAGGCACGCACAACTACTTGGTCAACGGTGTAGTGGTCAAGAACTGCCAGTCCTTTGCCACGAATCACGTCTGCATCGTCAGCCCGGAGCGCCTCGGACTGTGCGGTGCTTACAATTGGATGGATTGCAAGGCCTCCTTCCAGATCAACCCGACCGGTCCCAACCAACCGGTTTCCAAAGGTATCGTCCTCGATAGCGAGAAAGGCTATTGGCAAGGGCCGAATGCGTTCGTCTACCAGAACTCGAACCAGGCCGTTGAACAGGTCTCCATGTACTCGATCATGGAGAACCCGATGACCGCTTGTCTTCCAGGCGACACCGAGGTTCTTGTCGATGGGCAGTGGGTCGCTATTGGCGAATTTGTAAATGCCCACTTCGCAGAGACCTTCCACACGAGTCAAGTGTGGACACTACGCGATGGCTTTGCTGCCCCTGATCGCTTGGCAAGCCTCCACCGTAATCCCGCGCCAGATAGGCTCATCCGGTTGACGACCCGGTCCGGGCTGACATTGACGCTGACCCCCAATCACAAGATCGCGATCGACCAACCTCAGGGTCTGGGCTGGGTGCGGGCTGATAGTATCCAACCTGGTGAGCGGGTCTATGCACTCCCGTGGTTGCAGATTAATTATTTCCTAGACACGGTCGAATCGGTTAAAACCGTTCACAACGATGGGAGCGTCGCCGAGGTCTACAACCTGACCCTGTGCGATATACACAGTTATTGGGCCAACCAGATCCTGGTCGCCAACTGTGGCTGCTTCGAGTGCATCGTCATGGTCATTCCCGAAGCCAACGGCGTCATGGTGGTAAGTCGCGAGGATACGAGCATGACCCCGTCCGGGATGACGTTTTCGACGCTGGCCGGCATCTGTGGTGGCGGCATCCAGACACCCGGCGTGATGGGCATCGGCAAGTACTATCTCACCAGCAAGAAGTTCCTGGCCGCCGACGGCGGGTTCATGCGCGTGGTCTGCAAGTCCAGCAACCTGAAACAGTCGATGGCCGAGGAGCTGCGCGAGGCCGCCGCGTTTGCTGGTGACCCGGACTTGATCGAGAAAATCGCCGATGAGCGGGTCGCCACGACGGTGGACGATTTGCTGGCGTGGCTGGAGGACAAGAATCACCCGGCGATGATCATGCCGCCGTTATTCTAACGGTTTCGAGTTCCGGGTTTCGGGTTTCGAGTTCTTAGACCCGGAACTCGAAACTCGAAACTCGAAACCCGGAGGTATTGTGCCCGTCACTGTCGAAATCCCGAAGGAAAAATGGGCCGGCAAAGTCCGTGAGATCACGTTGGGCGCGACACCGGAGCAGGGTGGGACGCGCACGCGGACCGTCACCGTCGGCGGGGAGACTACGTTGCCGTTCCTGCACTTCGAGGGCAGCATCCCGCACCCACCGGCCATTGCCCTGGAGGTGACGAGCCGGCCGCCCGAGGACTGGCCGGGGTTGTTGCGCGAGGTGTGGGGCGAGGTGGCGTTGGACCCGGCCCAGTGGGCGCAGGCCGTCGAGGTGCGAGGTGCGGATCTGGTTCTGCTGACGCTCAACCTGGAAGACACGCCGGACCAGGCGCGGCAAGTCGTCCGGCAGGTGCTGGCGGCGACCGGGCTGCCGCTCCTCGTGTTCGGGCCGGGTCAGGCGGACAAGGACAACGAGCTGCTGGTAGCCGTCGCGGAAGACGCGAAGGGGGAGCGGCTGGTTCTCGGAACGTGCGAGGACAAAAATTACCGCACTATCGTCGCGGCGGCGCTGGCCCACGGCCACCTGGTTAACGCCCGTAGCCCGATGGACGTCAACCTGGCCAAACAGCTCAACATCCTGATCCACGACATGGGCTTGCCCATGGACCGGCTAATCATGGACCCGACGACGGGCGCGCTGGGCTATGGGCTGGAATACGGCTACTCGGTCATGGAGCGGCTACGCCTGGCGGCCCTGGCGGGCGACGCCATGACCCAGCAGCCGATGCTGGTCAGCCCCAACGAGGAGGTCTGGAAGGCCAAGGAGGCCAAGGTTGCCGAGGGTGTGCCGGCAGCCTGGGGCAATCTCGCCGAGCGCGCCGTGACGTGGGAAACCATGACTGCCGCCGCGCTCATCCAGGCTGGCGCCGACATCGTCACCGTGCGGCACCCGGAGACGGTGCGGAGGGTGCGGGTGTTGGTAAGTCGGTTGATGGAGGCGTGAAACGTCAAACGTGAAACGCAAAACAGGTACACAGGTACATAGGTACACAGGTAGATAGGGACCGCTATCCCTGTGTACTTGGGTACTTGGGTACCTGTGTACCTCTTCACGTTTGACGTTTGACGGGGAGGAGATTTGCTATGCCAGAGCAAAAGATGACAATCGAGGAACTGATCGAGCGCATCAACGCGCTGATCGAAGAGTACCACCAGGGCAGCGTCCAGCTTGTCGATTTCGACGGGGAGAACCTCAAGGTGCGCCTGGGTGGGGCCTGCTCGGATTGCCCGAACGCGATGTGGACGCTGGCGATGAGTATCGGACGGGCCGTCCACGAGGTTTTCCCGACAATCAAGTCTGTGGAAGCCGTAGATTGACCGATGGCCCTGACCGGACTCCAGATCTACAAGCTTCTTCCGCAGACTAACTGTAAGGAGTGCGGCTTTCCGACCTGCCTGGCTTTCGCCATGAAGCTGGCCGCCAAGCAAGCTGAGCTGAGTGCCTGCCCGACTGTTTCAGAAGAGGCCAAGGCCCAGCTCGAGGCGGCCTCGGCGCCGCCCATCCGCCTGATTACCGTCAGCGGTGACGGCCACAGAATTGAGGTTGGCAATGAGACGGTCCTGTTCCGGCACGAGAAGACGTTCTACCACCCGCCGGGCCTGTTCGTCCGCGTCCGCGACACACAGCCGCCCGACGAAGTCCGCCGCATGGCCGCGCAGGTAGAGGGATATTCTGTGGACTACGTGGGGACAGCGTTGTCGCTGGACGGGGTGGCGGTTGAAGCGGCCTCGGGCGAGGCGGGGAGGTTTGCGGAGGCGGTGGCAGCGGTACGAGCCGAGACCAGGCGGCCACTCATCCTGATGAGCCGCGATGCCGCGATCCTGGAGGCTGGTCTGACGAAAGTGTCCGGAAGTGTGCCACTGCTCTACGCCGCCGACGGGGCCAACTGGCAGGCGATGGCGGCCCTGGCAAAGCGGGCCAAATTGCCGCTGGCCTGTCACGCGATCGGGCTGGCGGCGCTAGCAAACCTGGTCGAACAGGTCAAGGGTACGGGCGTCGAAGATCTGGTGCTGGACCCAGGACCGCGAGACTTCACCAGTTCCCTGGCGGCGCTGACCCAGATTCGCCGGCTAGCTGTTAAAAAGAACTTCCGGCTGCTGGGGTATCCGGTCATCACCTTCCCCGGAGAGAGCGCGACGGACGTGGTCGAGGAGGGCTTGTTGGCGAGCCAGCACGCTGGCAAGTACGCTGGCTTCATCGTCCTGGACCGTTTCAGCCCGGAGCTGGCCTACGCGCTGCTGGTGCTACGCCAGAACATCTACACCGACCCGCAGAAACCGATCCAGGTCCAGCCCGGGATCTACGAGATCAACAGTCCAACGCCAGAATCGCCCGTGCTCGTCACCACCAATTTCTCTATTACGTATTTTGCTGTCGCCAACGAGGTCGCGGGTGCTGGCCGGCCGGCATGGCTGCTCATCGTCGATGCCGAGGGAATGAGCGTGTTGACGGCGTGGGCGGCCGGCAAATTTGACGCCGCCCGGATCGCCAAAGCGGTCCAAACCAGCAGCTTGGCTGAAAAAGTGAATCATCGTCGCCTGGTCATCCCCGGTTACGTCGCCGTCCTCTCAGGCGAACTGGAAGAGGCCCTTCCGGGCTGGGAGGTCCTGGTTGGCCCGCGTGAGGCGATTGATTTGCCGGGGTTCTTGAAGCTGCGATGGTGAAACGTATTGCGTATTGCGTATTGCGTGTTCCGTTACAAAGCACGCAATACGCAATACGCTGATACGCAATACGCAATACGTCACGCATGGTTTGTATCATCCTCCTCAAGCCCTTTAACAAGACCGCCCAGGTCCGGCGCGGGACGTTGCTGCACGAGGCCGCACGGCTTGCCGGCATCGACCTGCACCTGCCATGTGGCGGCCAGGGCCGGTGCGGACGCTGCGCGGTGATCCTGGAAGACGGCAGCCAGGCCCGCCGCCGCTCGACCCTGCGTCTGTCCCAGGCCGACTTGCTTGCTGGCTATGCCCTGGCGTGCCAGACGGTCGTTGAAGGCGACATCGTGGCGCATATCCCGCCTCAAGAGCGTGTCGAGCGGCGGCTGACGACGGACAAAACAGCGGTCGGCATCGAGCTGCCCCTCGTCTATGACCCGGGCCACGAGCAGCCGCTGCGTGCCTTACCCCTCCGTCTTCCACCGCCGACGCTGGACGACAACACCGACGACCTGGCCCGGCTGCAACGCGAGTTGGCGCGCCAGCACGGAATCCAAGAGTTGCAGGTGGATTTGCCGGTCCTGCGTCGCTTGGGTCGTACCTTGCGCGAGGCGGAGTGGGTAGTGACGGCGGTTGTGGAGATGATCCCCCTCTCTCCCCCCGGACCCATAGGCGCTAACTTAAGCCCCCCCGGCCCCCCAATTCTGGGGGGAGTCAGTGGGCGGGGCGCGAGTTCCCCCCAGGATTGGGGGGTTAGGGGGGCCGATTGGAAGCGGGGAGCGGGGGGGTCTGCGCGGCTTATCGACGTGCATCCTAGTGATCACTTCAGCCTCTGGGGCATCGCCATCGACATCGGCACGACGAGTAACGTCGTCTACCTGCTCGATTTACAGACGGGGCGGGTTGTGGGGCAGGCGGCTGACTACAACGCACAGCTCGCGCGCGGAGAGGATATCATCTCTCGCATCATCTATGCATCGAAAGACAATGGCCTGGCCGAGCTGCAAGCCCTTGTCGTGGGGACGCTGAACCGGCTCATCGAACGGGTGTGCCGGCGGCAGCGAGTGGACCCGATGGAGATTGTCAAGGTGACCGTCGCCGGAAATACGACGATGCTACACCTGTTTGCGGGATTGCCGCCCGCCTGGATCCGGTTGACGCCGTACATTCCGGCTGCCAACCAGATCCCGGCTTTCACCGCCAGCCAGGTTGGGCTCAACGTTCATCCGCAGGCGACGGTCGATTGCCTACCCGGCGTCGCCAGTTACGTGGGCGCGGACATTACAGCCGGTGCAGTCAGTTCCGGCCTGGCGACAACGGACAAGCTGACGCTGTTCGTCGACGTTGGCACTAATGGCGAGATGGTACTTGGAAACCGGGACTGGCTGGTGGCCTGCGCCTGCTCGGCCGGGCCGGCGTTTGAGGGCGCCGGCGTCGAGCATGGGATGCGCGCGACGGAAGGCGCTATCGAAGAAGTCTGGATTCATAGCGCGACGTTCGAGCCGACAGTGCGGGTCATCGGCGGTGGGAAGCCGCACGGTCTATGTGGCTCTGGCCTCATTGCGCTCCTGGCCGAGCTGTTCGTGACCGGCGTGATCGACAAGGCTGGCAACCTGCGCCACGACCTGGGGACGCCCCGCGTGCGCCGGGGCGCACACGGTGACGAGTACGTTGTCGCCTGGGCCGAGGAGACGGCTACCGGGCGCGACATCGTTTTAACCCGGGTCGACATTGACAACCTGATGCGGGCCAAAGCGGCGATCTACGCCGGGTTCTCCGTGCTGGCCCAGAGTGTTGGAATCGCTTTGGCGGACGTGGAGCAAGTGCTTATCGGTGGGGCTTTTGGGCAATATCTAAATGTCGAGAAGGCCGTGCAGATCGGCCTGCTGCCGGATATGCCCTGGGAGCGGTTTCAGTTCCTGGGGAACACCTCCGTTCGGGGGGCGGCCATGGCGTTATTGAGCCAGGTTGTGCGCCGGCAGATGGCCGAGGTGGCACGGAAGATGACGTATCTGGAGTTATCGATGGACAACCGGTTTCATGAGGAGTTCATGTCAGCGATGTTTTTACCGCATACAGAAGTGGAACGGTTTCCCAGGGTGCACGAGTTGTCAGGCCGATAGTAGCAGGGACTGAGCAAGGGAGTCTGTAATGGCTTTCTCACCCAATTCCTCCGACCGCCCCCTGATCGCCTGGCTCCTGGAGCCGAGCAATCCGTCGGTCCGTTACTTTACCCTCGTCGATCTGGTGGGTCGGCGGCCCACCAACCCAGAAGTTGTTGCAGCGCGGGCGGCCATCGCGGAATCTGAACCGGTGAAACGTATTCTGGGCCGGCAGGACCCCCAGGGTTGGTGGGAGACTGGCGAGCGGGACTACGGTGTTACTCGCACCTCGGGCCAACTCCTCCTGCTTTCGGAATTGGGAATGGTCGCCAACGACCGCATCCGCCAGGGTTGCGAGGTCATTTTGCGCCATCCCTGGTTCCCATCGCGGGGCCATTCGTGGGTACCGTTGTGCTATACGGCCAATTGTCTGCGCTTCTTATACGCCTTCGGTTACGGCGACGACCCGCGTGTGCAACAGGCGTTGGACCTGTACTTCCGCGCGCTCGAGGCTGACTCGGCGCTGCAGTGTCGCTATAACAAGAACAAACTCTGTCTCTGGTCGGCGGTCAAGGCTCTGCGCGCGTTTGCACATCTGCCCGAGACGGAGCGGCGTGCACAGCAGCCTGTACTTAACCGGATCGCCTGGACGATCCTGAGTTACCCCTTTGATCTGGAGGGGGTGGAGCAATTGTGGCTCAAGTTCGGTTTTCCGTGGTACTACCAGAGTGACCTGCTCGACGCTCTGGACGCCCTGGCAGCACTAGGGTACGGGCACGCGCCTCATTTTCGTTCGCTGGCCCGCCAGGTTGAACACAAGCGTGATAGGCTGGGTCGTTGGATCAAGGAAGGTGGGGTCGGTTCAACCGTGGTCGCCTTTGAGACCAAAGGACAGCCAAGTAAGTGGATCACCCTGAAAGCAATGCGCGTGCTCCGCGCCTGCAAGTAGCTAGAAATGGATATGGAACATGGAGCTGACTGGCATTCATTTCCTCGTGTCCTACCAGTGCACGTACGAATGTGATCACTGTTTTGTCTGGGGCAGCCCCTTCGCCCAGGGGGGAGTGCTCACCCTGGCGCAGATTCATAACATCTTACGGCAGGCCAAGGAACTCGGGACGGTGACTGAGGTCTACTTTGAAGGCGGTGAGCCCTTTCTCTTTTACCCAGTTTTGGTAGAAGCCGTATGGGAGGCTGAGGCGTTAGGCTTTGAAGTCGGTATCGTGTCGAATGCCTACTGGGCCACGTCAGTTGAGGATGCCATGCTCTGGTTGCGTCCGCTCGCCGGCCACCTGGTAGACCTGAGCCTCTCGGCCGATCTGTTCCACGGCGACGAGGTACTCACCCGCCAGGTCCTGAACAGCAAGGAGGCGGGCCGGCGCCTCGGCATCCCGACTGGTTACATCACCATCGAGCGACCGGACGTGTGTGAGACCGGGCCGGCGGCGAAGGGCGCGCCGGTCACTGGCAGCCAGGTCAAGTTCCGTGGCCGGGCGGTGGATAGGCTGTTGGCGCATGCCCAGCGGCGCCCGTGGTGCGAATTCGTCGAATGTCCATTCGAGGATCTGGCCGACCCCGGGCGGGTACATGTCGATCCTTATGGCTACGTGCACGTCTGCCAGGGGCTCACCATTGGCAACGTCTTTCGGCAGCCGCTCAAGGAACTCGCCACCCAGTACGACCCGGCACGCCACCCGATCATCGGCCCGTTGTTATCGGGCGGCCCGGTGGCTCTGGTGAACCACTATGATCTGCCGCACGAAGACCGCTACGCCGATGCGTGCCACCTGTGCTACACGACTCGCAAGACTTTACGACCGCGCTTTCCAGACTGGCTGGCACCTGGCCAGGTATACGGCGAGGGGCTGGCCTGGTAGGTACACAGGTACACAGGTACAACAGGGGAACCTGTGTACCTGTGTACCTATATACTTCACAAGGAGGAATGACTCATGCTGGATCCACGCGGAGACCTGGAAATCGATCGCCGGGAACGGCGACGATTGATACCGCGACAGTACATGCCCAAGCAGCCACCGTCGCAGCGTATCTTCAACTTCGACGAGGTCTACCTTGGCTTTGATGCAGAGGTGGCGCGCAGGGAGGCCTCGCGCTGTGTACAGTGCCCGCACCCGGCGCCGTGCCAGCTTGCTTGTCCGTTACACAACGACATCCCAACCGCCATGTGGCTCATCTCACAAGGCGACTTCCTGGGTGCCGCTGCCCGCTACCGGCTGACCAGCAATCTGCCGGAGATTTGCGGACGGGTATGCCCGCAGGAAAAGCTCTGCCAGGGCTCGTGTGCCATAGGCAAACATGACCTGCCGGTCTATATGGGCCGACTAGAAGCGTTCGTCGCTGACTATCAGCGCCGGACGATCGGCAGTATCCCGCCGCCGCGCATCCTGCGGCCCAGCGGCAAGCGCGCCGCCGTCGTCGGCGCAGGGCCGGCCGGCCTGGCCGTCGCCGAGGAACTGCGCAAACGGGGCCACGCCATCACCGTTTTTGAATGCCTGCCCCGCGCTGGTGGCCTGCTCATCTACGGCATCCCAAGCTTCAAGCTGAACAAGGACACGGTGGTCCAGAGCAAGATCGACCAGCTCTACGAAATGGGGATCGAGTTCGTCTTTAACACCTTCGTTGGCAAAGACATCACCGTCGATCAACTTATCGGCAACGAAGGCTTTGATGCCGTCTTCCTGGGGACAGGCACCTGGATTAATGCGAAGATGGAGGTCCCGGGCGAAGACCTGAAGGGCATCTACGAGGCCAGCGACTTCCTGATGAAGTTTAACGTCCCTCCCGATTACCTCCCCGAGCGGCTGCAGGGACCTATGTACGTTGGCAAGCGAGTCGCGGTAATCGGCGGCGGCGATACGGCGATGGATTGCGTTCGTACCGCTGTGCGCACCGGCGCCGAAGAAGTAACGTGTGTTTATCGCCGCACTGAGGCGGAGATGCCCGGCAAGATCGAAGAGCGGAACAACGCCCGCGAAGAGGGGGCCAAGTTTGAGTGGCTGACCGCGCCAGTCCGCTTCATCGGCAACTCTGAAGGCTGGGTGGAGGCGATGGAATGCATCCGCATGGCCCTGGGCGAGCCGGACAAATCGGGCCGCCGCCGCCCCGTCCCCCAGAAGGGCACGGAGTACATCCAGGAGGTGGACACGGTCATTACGGCCCTGGGCTACTGGCCTGACCCCACCCTGGGCAAGACGACGCGCGATCTGCAGACCGACAAATGGGGCCTGATCCTGGCGGACAAGGACACCGGGCGCACCAGCCGCCGTGAAGTCTTCGCCGCTGGCGACAACGTCCACGGTGCCGACCTGGTTGTGACGGCAGTGGCGGCTGCGCGGCGGGCGGCGAATACGATGCACACGTATTTGCTGTACGAATGCGTATCCTGATCTTCTCCGACCTGCATGCCAACTGGGACGCACTATCCGCCCTCCAGGCAGTCGAGCCCCAGCCCGACGTCGTGTGCTTTCTGGGTGATGCCGTCGGTTACGGCCCGGAACCCAAGGCGTGCGTGACCTGGCTCCGGCGCCACGTCCAGTACGCGGTGCGCGGGGAGCATGATCTGGCCGTCGCAGACCAGGTCGATGACGATTGGCCACCCGGTGAACGCGAGATCGCCCTCGCCTGCTGTGATTACACCCGGCGTATGTTAGGTGAAGGCGATCTCGCCTATTTGCGGGCATTGCCCGAACAGCAAGTCGTCAACCTCGGCGGGGCGAGGTTTTGCCTGGTGCACAAACCGCCGGACCCGGAGGTCGCCCTCACCCTAACCCTCTCCCAAGGGGAGAGGGAACGGGAGGCGAGAAGTTGGGAAAAAACACACCCCACTCTTCGCCACCACTCCCAAGGGGAGAGGGAACGGGAGGCCCTCGCCGTCGATGTGATCCTCGCCGGCCACACCCACGTCCCGGCCATCCGCCGCGTTGGCCCGGCGGTGCTCGTCAACCCCGGCAGCCTGGGCCGGCCGTGCCATGGCAGCCCCAGCGCCACCTACGCCGTCTGGCAAGACGGTGAGCTGGCGATCCGCCATATCGATTACGACTTCCGAGTGACGCAGCGCAAACTTGCCCTTTTGCCTCTCGATCCCGAGCACGTCGAGCACCTCCGGGCGATTCTCGGCCGTGGCCTCTAGATAAAAGAACTTTCCCCGATGATGAGCAGTGTGTCCTCAAAACGGCCCTGCAGGCTCTGTCGGACCACTCACTTTCAAGCCCTGTGCCTTCCGAGCAGCCCAGCCCCGATGGCGACTACGGCAACCCCTGCGACCAGGATGATCCACGGCGCCAACAGCTCCAGCGCGCTCAGCGGTTCCCCATAGCCGCCGACCGGCCTGGCTACGGCTCCGGGAATGGCCGTCGGTGTGGATGTGGCTGTGGGTGTAGGACTTGGCGTAGCCGTGTTTGTTGGGGTGGCCGTGGCTGTGGGACTCGGTGTGGCCGTATTCGTCGGAGTGAAGGTGGGTGTGGCTGTGGGAGTGGGCGTGGCCGTGTTTGTTGGGGTGGGTGTTGGAGTCGCCACGACCTGCAAGTCCACCTCCCACAGATCGCCGTGCCAGGTCCAGGTAATGGTTGTCGAAGGCGGGACAGGGGTGTTGTTGAGACTGATGGGCACTGCTGTAGCTGGCAGGCCATTGATGGTGAAGCTGATGACATCCCCTGCCAGGGCTCCCTCTTGCTGGGGCGTGGTCGGATCGTCCCGGTAGCACGGCATGACGCCGTAGTGGCCGGCAATAGTCACGGTGAACTCAGCACATTGCACCCCGTTGGAAGCGTAAGCCGCGATGATCGCCCCCACCGGGACGGGCTGGCCGACAAGTGTGGTGTTGCTACTGAAGAAGTTCACCCACTCGTTCGTGGGTGTCACGCTGCCGGTACTGGCCACAGCCGGGACCAGCGATAAGGGCCATAGCACCAGGCTGATGAGTCCAATGAGCCATACCATGCTGTTCAAGGGACGTCTTGCCATGTGGTATCTCCCGGCGGCGTGTTGCAGTGTCCTGACAGGTGTATGAGTGCTTACGTTAACATTAACGCCGCGCGCATTGAAGAGATTCGGCGTGTAAAAATTATTGTAGCCGGCAGGTGGTGCGCCACCGGCCAGCTACTTGCTGCAGGTCAACACTGTCGACATCGCCGTCGCCCTCACGGTCGAAAGGCGGGTAGTAGCCAGGCTGACCTCGGGCGACTCCGAAGCTGTGGGCCTGGCGCATCAGGTCCGCCATCGTCACCCGGCAGTCGCAGTCGAAGTCGCCCGGCAGGGTGCAAGCGCGCAGTTCGACGTGGACCCGGCCGCTCGAGTCACTCCACACCGGCGCATCGGGCCCGAGGGGCACGGCGGGATAAGCGTTGACCGTGAAGGCAATCCGGTCGCCGGACTGGGCTCCCTCGTCAAGCGGGGTCATAGGGTCATCGCCGTAGACGGGCACAAGGTACCAACCGCCCGCGGTGACCTCGACCTGACCGGCCAGGACGCCGGTGGGGTCGTAGGCCCGCACTACGGCTCCCACCGGCAGCAGTTGGCCATCCAGGGTGGATTGCTGGCCCACGAAGTCAACCCACCAGGGGGTGGGATGCAGCTCCTCGTCCGCCTGGACGGCCTGAGCCGCGATGAGCAGCCCAGCGAGGCATAGTGGAACTATCCAACGGCGATTCATGGCATACCATCTTAGGCAGGCTACGGCGTTGAGAGAGTATCGAAAAACCTCCCAAGATGCGGTTCAGAACGGTCCAGAAAGGACCTTTATGGCTCAGCCAGATAGTTTTTCGATACTCTCTTGAGGCCGTAGTGGACGATTCAAAACCAACGTGGCTTGTGTAGCTGCACTACGGCCTGAACGCCGCAGCGTGCGACCACGAGGTTGGGCAAGCTACGGCTAATCTGACCCCGGACCTCAGACTCCGGATCTCTGACTCTTTACCTCCGCACCACAGGCAACCACACCTGCCACAGCGGCACCGCCCCCAGTGGCACCCACCGCAGGTCACCGTGCGCCGTCCAGACCCCTGTCCCCAGCACCTGGCTGTCCACCACCAGCCGGATGGTGTCGCCAGGCCGGGCTCCCTCATCCTGCGACGTAGTCGGGTCATCGCCGTAGCAGGCCAACAGGCCGTAGCGGCCCGCCGTGGTGACCACCGCCGCGCCGCAGGCCACGCTGTCGGGGTCCAGGGCCAGCACTGTTGTCCCCACTGGCAGCGGCGTGCCGTCCGGCAGGTACGCCGTGCCGTAGAAGTTGACCCAGGTGTGGGTAGGGGAGACACTCGCCGCCCGCTCCGCAGCACGTTGAACGTTAATCGTTGGACGTTCAACGTTCAACGTGGAACGTTCAACGGTGGACGGATACCGCAGCGTACCGGCCTGGGTCATCTTGAGCCAGTAACCGTGCAGCGGCTTCATCGTGGTCAGGGTGTTGAAGCCGGGGGCCAGGTCCGGGTAGTAGGACAGCGCCCCCTGCTCGAAGCCCAGCACGGCGAAGTACTGGCCGTCGATGCTCTGCAGGGCTTCGGCAACCGGCAGCGGCTGGCGCGGCAGATAGCTCACCAGGTTCCAACTGGCGTCCAACTCGATGGGCCGGTCTTCAGCGAACTTCGTGCCCACGACCCGTAGCGTAGCAGCCGCAGCACTGGCTGAAGAAATCCCCTCAGTTCTCCCAAGTTCCCCTGATCCTTCGCTTCGCTCAAGGACAAGGTTCCCCCGAGTTCCCCCGAGTTCCCCCGGCTTCACCTTGATCCAATACCCATGCTCCGCATCTATCGACTTCAGCGTGTTCACTTCCGGCGGCAGGTCCGGATAGTACGACTGCGCACCCTCGTCGAAGCCCTGGATGACGACGTACTGGCCGGCGATAGGGCGCTGGACAACGGCAACATCGGTGTTGAAGGGGTTGACGTAGGTCGACACCAGGTTCCAGGATTCGACCAATGGCGCATCCAGGATGGAGACTGTTTGCTGCACCGTGGGCGGCGCGCTGCACAGGGCGTAGGGGCTACGCCCCGTGCCGTCATCGCCAATGACGATGGTGATAGTGTGGTCGCCGGGTGTTTCTGTGGTCCAGGTGACGGTGATGTCCTCCGACTCGCCAGGGTCGAGGGCCTGGCTGGTGAAGGCCGTGCGGATGAGCGTGCCACCAGCCTGGGGATCGCCCAGATAGAAGGCTACGGGCAGGCCGGCGGGAAGCTGGTTGCCGCCGCTGTTAGAAAGCCGCGCCGCGATGCTGACGGACCCGGCCGGCTCGGCGGTGACGAAGTCGGCGGTGAGAGCCGCAGCGGTGCATAGCGTCAGGGTGGCGGTGCTGTCGTTGTCCGCCTCATCGAACTCGGGTACGATGCCCTCGGCATCAGCGCGAGCGGAGATAAGCTTCGGTCCACCCGTTCCACCCGGGTACCAGGCAAAGGTGGGGAACGCCCCCTCCCCCACGGCCAGGGGCGGCACCGGCAGCGTGGTGATCAGGGTGCCCGTCACGGGTGTACCATCGTACAGGGCCAGGGTAGTCGCCGGGGCGGCGCTCTGCCCCTCGTTAAACACCGCCACCTGCAGCGTGGGCGTAGGTCCGCCAGGCGATGCCCAGGGCACCGCAGCCCGCAGGTCGGGCAAGGAGGTGCCGTACTCGAAGGTGGTGCTGCGAGCCGTCCAGTAGCCACCCATCTCCAGCATGGCCCCCAGCGCCCGCGAGCCCGGCAGGATCGGGCCATTCAGCGTCACCGTCACCGTCTGGTAGCCCTCGGCCAGGGTGAGAGCCTGGACGGTCTGGGTCACGGGGCCGTCGTCC
Source organism: Chloroflexota bacterium (assembly GCA_037440585.1). Classification (GTDB taxonomy): domain Bacteria; phylum Chloroflexota; class Anaerolineae; order Epilineales; family JBBITV01; genus JBBITV01. The sequence goes on along the minus strand of JBBITV010000015.1, from coordinate 6,958 downwards.
AGGATCAGGGTCACCTGCGCCGGGCCGCCTTCCCCGCTGTAGATGTCCAGCAGGGCCTGGACGGGATCGGTGGCGTTGGCGTAGGACGCCTGATCGGTGGTCACCCGGTCCAGCCCGGCCGGGCCGACGTCGAAGCTCTCAGAGCCGTCGGCCTGGGATGTGCCCTCTTCCTCGTCGGCCTGGGCGGCGCGCAACCTGGCCAGTTGCACCACGGGCACCAGCCGGTACAGTAGTTGGTGCAGCCCCATCTGGGTGTCGGTGATGACGGCGCTGATCACCACCTGGTTATTCAACGAGGAATCGAGGTGAACCGTCTGCCGGTAGGTCTGCCCCTCGCTGCCGTCTGGATAGCCGATCCAGGCCCGGGTCTCCACGTCTTGGGCGGCATCGGCGGCCACCGTCAGCGTGGCGCTGACCACCTGGCCGGGCAGGTACGGCCCCTCGCCCAGGTGCGATTCTATCACCCGGACCCAGGGTGCGGCCACATCAAACCACGTCGCCTGCTCCCGCCCGTCGGCCGGGCAGTCACAGCCGTGCACCACGTAGTAGAGGGCGTAGGAGCCCCGCTCTGTGTCGGCCGGCACGACGAAGGTGAAGCCGGTATCACTGCCGATGGTCAGGGTGTAGGTGTTGCCGAAGACGAAGGCGTTCAGCGTGCCCTGGGTCAGGGTGGTGACCAGGGTGGCCTGGGCGGTGCGGCCTGGCAGGTAGACCTCCTTGTCCAGGGTCAGGGTGGCCCCCAGGTTTTGGCGATAGAGGTAGAGGGTGTTCAGATAGGCGCCCCGGTCGCTCTGTTCGCCGTAGATACCGTAGAAGATCTTGCGATCGCCCATGAAGGTAGCGGTGTAGGAGAAGGTCGGTGCCACCTGCGCCCCCGGCGTCAGGCTGAAGGCGTGGGTCTGGGTGATGCCGTTGAAGGCCGTCAGCGCCGTCAGCTCGCCGGTGTCCCGGCTGCCGGCGTTGGTGATGGTCAGGGTGACGGTGAACGGGTCGCCCTCCAGGTAGTAGGGTTGGTCGGTGGCGGCCTGCACGGTGAGCGAGATGCCCTCCACGTGGAAGAGGATTCGGCCCGCGTCGCCCGTCGGGTCGAGGGTACCGGTGACGGCGTAGCTGGCCAGGATGTCCATGGTGGGCATGTCCAGCGGCAGGTAGACCGTGTAGGTGAAGAGGGCCGTGGCTCCGGCTGCCACCCACTGCTTCTGCGTCTCGTCCTTCAGGTCGCCCAGGGTGAAGTGGAAGGCGGCTGTGTCAGGGGCCTGTCCCCGGTTCTCCACGCCAAAGGTCAGGGTGACCACCTGGTCGCTGAACAGTGTGGTCTGGGCCGGCACCTGGGTCACCACGAAGTCAGGGGCCGGCACGGTGCCGGTGAGGGCGGTGCTCTTCACCAGCACCCCGTTCTCGGCCCAGATCTGCAGGGTGACGGTGTAGGGGCCGGGGGAGAGGTTACTGGTGTCCACCGTGGCCGTGTAGGTGCGGGTCGAGTCCGTGGGGATGTGGATGGCCTGCTCCAGGCTGGAGAAGACCTCCTCCCGTTGTCCGACGGCCCGCAGGGTGCCGGTGAAGGCGTTCCAGCCGACGTTGGTGATGGCCACGGTGACGGTCGGCGCGCCGCTGGCGGCCAGGCGCAGGTCGTTGTCGGCGCGCACGGAGAGGGTGACGGCCTCGGTCTCCTGCCAGTAGTCGGCGACGCTGTAGCTGAAGAGGCCGGGGTTGTGGGCCTCGTCGGCACGCAGCGTGGCCTGTACCGGGTGCAGCCCCCGCGTCAGGCTGATCACCAGCGTGTCGGTGACGGTGTCGCTGGCGGGCAGGGTATGGGTGCGGGTGAGAACGATTTCGGATTTCGGACCTGTCCTGAGCGCAGCCGAAGGATTGCGGATTTCGGATTTCGAGTCCTGGTTTGCCGGTTGTGAATGGCGAATGGTGACTTGCTGTGGTGGCAACCAGGCAACGCCCTGGCGCTGGAGGGCGGGAAGTTTGTAGTCAGGCACGGAACGGAGTGGAGTGCCGTCGGACGCCACTCCGCTATCGCTCCGTGGCTCACTACGAACCAGAGCCCAGGGCTGGGCCTCCGGCAACACGAAGGCCACCTCCGCCACCAGGTCTACCGTGCTGGAGTTGACCAGGGCGTAGGGGATGACCACGTCACCCTCGTGCTGCGGATCATCCGGGCTGAGCGTGAGGTCCGGCGCGGCACTGAAGCGAACGGTGTGGGTCACGGTACGGGTCACGTCGCCTGTGAGCTGCACCCTGATGTCCGTGGTTTGGGTAATATCCAGGGTCCGGCTGTAAACCACCAACTCACCCGGCTCCAGTGTCACCCCCTGCCCACTAATCACTGATAACTGACCACTGTTCACTGATAACTGGTTACTGACCGCCTGGCCGTGGAAATCCACGTTGAGGGCGGCCGGCACCAGGCCGTTGTTGGCCAGGGTCAGTTCGGAAACAAACTCCCCCGGCAGGACGACGTCGGGTGCGTCGAGGGTGACGTCCACCTCCGGTTCAGCCACGGTCACCACGGCTACCACCTGGGTGGTGCTGATCTGGCCGGTGAGGGTGAACTGGCCGGTGGCCCCCGGCGCGGCCGTGGCCGCGCTGAAGTCGTAGACGCCCTGGGCCGGCAGGCTGACCGTCTCGGTGTAGAAGGGCGTGCCGTTCTGGGACAGGGTTAGCGTCTCCGGGCCGATGGGGCTGTCGCCGGTGTTGTGCACCTGACCGCTGATGGCGACGGCCTGGCCGGGCTTGTAGGCGGACTGGTCGGTGTGCAGCGTCAGGGCCAGGGGGCTGTCGCTGAGGAAGAAGGTGGAGAGGGAGTCGGCCAGCACCTGACCACGGGCGTTGGTCAGCCGGCCGCGCAGGTAGTAGCCGCCGGGGACAGTCAGGCTAGGCGGAGCCGTGGCCTGGATTTCCGTGCTGGCCCCGGGGGCCAGGTTGATGGCGAAGGAGCCGAAGTCATAGGTGCGCCCGCTCTCACCTACCGTCTGGGCCACCAGGTCGCTGCGGGCGTCCACCTGGAGCAGGGTCAGGCGATAGGGCAGGTGGCTGCTGCCGGTTTGAGCGTTGCCCGTGCCAGTCACCCGGACGAAATGCAGCCCAGGGGTGATGGGAGTCGTGGCGGTGACTGCTGCCCCGGCGGCACCCGTGGCCGTAGCCAGCAGATTCTCGTTCACGTCGTAGAGGCTGACCTGGAGGGCCAACGGTGTGCCGGTAGCATCGGCAATGGCCAGGAGATTGCTCCCTTCGGCCACATCCAGCCGGTAGAGGTTGGCATCGCCGGCGGGGTCAAGGAAGCCGGCCACAGCCGCATTGACGCCAGGGAGTGGCGTGGCCTGCGCGAAGGCGTCGTTGGGCTCGTAAGTGTCGTCGGCCAGGTCGAAGTAGCCGCTGGCGAAGGTGGAGGTGATGATCCAGGGATCGTAGAGCACGGTGCCGTAGAAGAAGCCGGAGGACGGAGGCGCCTGGCCCCACCAGTTGTAGCGGGCGTCGGGCGGCGTGGCGCTGGTGTTGTAGACTTCGTAGCCGCTGTTGTCGCGGACAGTGGAGTGGCGCACCGTAGCGCGGGCGCCGCCGGCCACTCCGATACCCTGACTGGCGTTGTTGCGGACGGTGGAATTGGTGAGGGTGAGGACGGTGCTGGCGCCGGTGGCGTAGAGGGCATAGTCGGCGGTGGTGTTGCCGTTGCCACTGAACAGGGTGTCGCTCACCACCACCCGACTGTTGGTCAGGTACAGGCCGTAGTCTGTCACGTTGCCACCCCACCAGTCGTGCGCGGTTTCGCTCCGCACCCGGCTGCTCTCCAGGCGTACCTCCCCCGTCAGCACGTTGCGCACGGTGATGTTGCTGCCCGAATCGGAAGTACCTTCTCCCAGGACGCTGTTGTTATTACCCCCGTAGCGCACCGTCACCTGCCGCAACTCCCCCGTGCCGCCGTCGAACACCAACCCCGACCACTGGTCTGTGCCTGTGTCGGTGGCCGAGGTGAAGGTGATCGGCTGCGAAACTGTCCCTACGGCCTCCAGGTGACCCTGCACTTTCAGTTCAACATCGCTTCGCCCCATCACCGTGACGCTGGGCTGTACTGTCAGCGTGACACCAGCAGGCACCGTGACGTCACCCGCCAGTTCGTAGCCTTGCAGACCGGCCTGGGGCTCCAGGCTGGCCGGAGCGACGAGAGCACCGCCCACCACCAGCACCCGGTTGTTGGGGTTAGCGCTGAAGGTGTTGCCGGTCAAGCGCACCCGGTGGAGGTCGGCCGCTGCCACGCGCACAGGCCAGTCATTGGCGTCGTTGCCGTTGCCGCTGAACAGGGTGTCGCTCACCACCACCCGACTGTTGGTCAGGTACAGGCCGTAGTCTGTCACGTTGCCACCCCACCAGTCGTGCGCGGTTTCGCTCCGCACCCGGCTGCTCTCCAGGCGTACCTCCCCCGTCAGCACGTTGCGCACGGTGATGTTGCTGCCCGAATCGGAAGTACCTTCTCCCAGGACGCTGTTGTTATTACCCCCGTAGCGCACCGTCACCTGCCGCAACTCCCCCGTGCCGCCGTCGAACACCAACCCCGACCACTGGTCTGTGCCTGTGTCGGTGGCCGAGGTGAAGGTGATCGGCTGCCCAGCCGTGCCTACAGCGTACAGATGACCCAGCACCTTCAACTCGGTACCGCCCTGCCCCATCACCACCGCGCCGGGCGCCACGGTGAGGGTCACCTCAGCGGGGATAGTGAGGTCATCGTCCAGTTCATACCCTTCCAGGCCAGTCTGCGGCGTCAGGCTGGCCTCAGGCGCGACTGACCCGCCAGCGATGAGCACCCGGTTCTTGCCGTTGCCGCTGAAGGTGTTGCCCACAAGCCAGACGTGGTGCAGGTGGTCGGCGTCCACTCGGCCGGCGTAGCCCTTGTTGTTCTGAAAGGCGTTGCCGGTCACAGTGATGATGGTGCTGGTGCCGGTGGCGTAGAGGGCATAGTCGGCGGTGGTGTTGCCGTTGCCACTGAACAGGGTGTCGCTCACCACCACCCGACTGTTGGTCAGGTACAGGCCGTAGTCTGTCACGTTGCCACCCCACCAGTCGTGCGCGGTTTCGCTCCGCACCCGGCTGCTCTCCAGGCGTACCTCCCCCGTCAGCACGTTGCGCACGGTGATGTTGCTGCCCGAATCGGAAGTACCTTCTCCCAGGACGCTGTTGTTATTACCCCCGTAGCGCACCGTCACCTGCCGCAACTCCCCCGTGCCGCCGTCGAACACCAACCCCGACCACTGGTCTGTGCCTGTGTCGGTGGCCGAGGTGAAGGTGATCGGCTGCGAAACTGTCCCTACGGCCTCCAGGTGACCCTGCACTTTCAGTTCAACATCGCTTCGCCCCATCACCGTGACGCTGGGCTGTACTGTCAGCGTGACACCAGCAGGCACCGTGACGTCACCCGCCAGTTCGTAGCCTTGCAGACCGGCCTGGGGCTCCAGGCTGGCCGGAGCGACGAGAGCACCGCCCACCACCAGCACCCGGTTGTTGGGGTTAGCGCTGAAGGTGTTGCCGGTCAAGCGCACCCGGTGGAGGTCGGCCGCTGCCACGCGCACAGGCCAGTCATTGGCGTCGTTGCCGTTGCCGCTGAACAGGGTGTCGCTCACCACCACCCGACTGTTGGTCAGGTACAGGCCGTAGTCTGTCACGTTGCCACCCCACCAGTCGTGCGCGGTTTCGCTCCGCACCCGGCTGCTCTCCAGGCGTACCTCCCCCGTCAGCACGTTGCGCACGGTGATGTTGCTGCCCGAATCGGAAGTACCTTCTCCCAGGACGCTGTTGTTATTACCCCCGTAGCGCACCGTCACCTGCCGCAACTCCCCCGTGCCGCCGTCGAACACCAACCCCGACCACTGGTCTGTGCCTGTGTCGGTGGCCGAGGTGAAGGTGATCGGCTGCCCAGCCGTGCCTACAGCGTACAGATGACCCAGCACCTTCAACTCGGTACCGCCCTGCCCCATCACCACCGCGCCGGGCGCCACGGTGAGGGTCACCTCAGCGGGGATAGTGAGGTCATCGTCCAGTTCATACCCTTCCAGGCCAGTCTGCGGCGTCAGGCTGGCCTCAGGCGCGACTGACCCGCCAGCGATGAGCACCCGGTTCTTGCCGTTGCCGCTGAAGGTGTTGCCCACAAGCCAGACGTGGTGCAGGTGGTCGGCGTCCACTCGGCCGGCGTAGCCCTTGTTGTTCTGAAAGGCGTTGCCGGTCACAGTGATGATGGTGCTGGTGCCGGTGGCGTAGAGGGCATAGTCGGCGGTGGTGTTGCCGTTGCCACTGAACAGGGTGTCGCTCACCACCACCCGACTGTTGGTCAGGTACAGGCCGTAGTCTGTCACGTTGCCACCCCACCAGTCGTGCGCGGTTTCGCTCCGCACCCGGCTGCTCTCCAGGCGTACCTCCCCCGTCAGCACGTTGCGCACGGTGATGTTGCTGCCCGAATCGGAAGTACCTTCTCCCAGGACGCTGTTGTTATTACCCCCGTAGCGCACCGTCACCTGCCGCAACTCCCCCGTGCCGCCGTCGAACACCAACCCCGACCACTGGTCTGTGCCTGTGTCGGTGGCCGAGGTGAAGGTGATCGGCTGCGAAACTGTCCCTACGGCCTCCAGGTGACCCTGCACTTTCAGTTCAACATCGCTTCGCCCCATCACCGTGACGCTGGGCTGTACTGTCAGCGTGACACCAGCAGGCACCGTGACGTCACCCGCCAGTTCGTAGCCTTGCAGACCGGCCTGGGGCTCCAGGCTGGCCGGAGCGACGAGAGCACCGCCCACCACCAGCACCCGGTTGTTGGGGTTAGCGCTGAAGGTGTTGCCGGTCAAGCGCACCCGGTGGAGGTCGGCCGCTGCCACGCGCACAGGCCAGTCATTGGCGTCGTTGCCGTTGCCGCTGAACAGGGTGTCGCTCACCACCACCCGACTGTTGGTCAGGTACAGGCCGTAGT